>NZ_CABSXI010000017.1:0-41540 GCF_902481605.1 uncultured Oribacterium sp.
ACCGGGCGGATTCGGGACTTTAACCCGTTAGAAACGTGCGCCGCTAGGCGCACAAGCAAAGTGAGCAGTGGTTAACATAAACCACTGCTCAGTCAAGGCGAGGTTAGCGGGAGCGTGCCCCGATTATAGATCCATACTGCATTTGAGCGCATCTTTATAATAAATACAGTCCTTCAATACACAGGATTAAGCTAGTGAGAGTATGTCCCGTTTCAGGCCTATATTGCTTAGAAGATTTATTTTGATTTATCTTACAGTCCTTTTTTAGTCTTTATTCCTTCTTTTCCTTGTCACCGTATTTTGTTGCAATTTCGAATAACAAGCTCTTTCCCTGTGAAATCTGTAAATCCACGCCTGTGTCGTTTGGCTTATTCTCTGCGAATTCATAGTCCTTATCCGGCAGGATGGCATTTAACAAAATTCCTACTAAAGAGCCTGTGGCAATGCCGGAGAAGGCAATCTGAATCCCGAAGAGCTGAAAATGCAGGGCTCCCTCGGAGGAGTAGTTGATACCGATGGACAATACCAGAATCATGGCCGCCACAATGATATTTCTACTCTTGGAAAAATCCACCTTGGTTTCCACCACATTTCGAACCCCCACCGCAGAAATCATGCCGTATAGCACCAGGGAAATTCCGCCGATAATCGCCTGAGGCATTGCTTCAATCACCGCGGAAAACTTCGGGCAGAAGCTAAGGAGTACCGCAATGCAGGCAGCCAGACGAATGACTCTGGGGTCATAAACCTTGGTAAGACTCAGCACACCGGTATTTTCTCCGTAGGTTGTATTGGCAGGAGCACCGAAAAGGGAAGCAAGCGTTGTGGCTAAGCCATCTCCCAAAAGGGTTCTATGTAAGCCCGGATCCTCCAGATAGTTAATGCCTACCGTAGAGGAAATGGCGGAGATATCGCCGATATGCTCCATCATCGTTGCAAAGGAAATGGGGATAATGGTCAAGCTGCTGCTCAGAAGTAAAGCCGGGTCCAGCTTACCCTCGGTAAATAGGGAGAAAACCGTTCTGTGATAGTCTATCGGAAAGCCGAAAATCGGCGCTTCATTAATACTGTCAAAAGGCACAAAGCCTAAAACCGCCGCAAAGCTGTAGGATATCAACACGCCCAAGAGGATGGGAATGATTTTCACCATTCCTTTTCCGAAAATGTTGCAAAAGATGACTACGCAGATAGCCAGAAGAGCCAGTCCCCAGTTGGTGGAACAGTTTTCCACTGCAGACTTGGAAAGGTTTAACCCGATGGCAATGATAATCGGTCCTGTAACCACCGGCGGAAAATATCGCATAACCCGGCTGGCTCCAAAGGCCTGAAAGAGAAAGGCCAGCACCAGATACATCAGTCCTGCGCAGGCTACCCCGAAGCAGGCGTAGAGCAGAAGCTCCGGCTCCTTATTGGGTGCTATACTCATATACCCTGCCAAAAAGGCGAAGGAAGAGCCTAGAAACGCGGGCACCTTATTCTTTGAAAGAAAGTGAAACAAAAGTGTGCCCAGTCCCGCAAAAAGCAGGGTGGTGGAAATGGATAAGCCGGTCAGCAAGGGTACCAACACCGTTGCTCCGAACATGGCAAAAAGATGTTGTAATCCTAAGACCACAAACCTTCCTTTTCCCAAGACTCTGGCATCGTAAATAGCTTCTTCTCCGATATTTTTGATTTTCTCCACTTTAGCCTCCTTTGTAGCTATTCTCAGGGAATCTCAGTTTATTCAATTTTCTTCGTACATTTACGCCGTTCCCTATCATACTCTCCGACTCTGACTATGTCAAAATTATTTTCCCGTACATTCTGTAGGAAGACTATTCTATCCCTACTTATTTTCCTACTTATTTTCCTACTTATTTTCCTACTTATTTTCCTTCTTGTTCCCGGCAGGTTTTCGGCTTTGTTTCCTCTCTTCTTGAAATACAGTGATAGAATAAACCTTGAAAATGCGTAGAATTTTCAGAATCTTCAGAAAAGCGTTCCTTTCCCCCTTCTTCCTTTTGTGATAAAATAAACATAAGTCAATAGGAAAATTTTTTATTATAAGATATTTTGCAAGAAACGGAAATAAATTTTATAGGTCGTTTTCAACAAAAAATTGAATATTGGTTATATACTGAGAAGATAATGCTTGGAGGATAGACATCATGGAAATAAGACAGCTGCATTCTTTTATAAAAATCGTTGAATTACAAAGCTTTTCCAAGGCGGCAGAAGCTCTGGGCTACACCCAGGCGGCGGTAACCATTCAGATTCGCCAACTGGAGCTGGAATTCAACACCCGCTTTTTTGACCGGGTAGGAAGGCACGTGGAATTAACCCCTCCCGGAAGGAAGTTTCTGATGTATGCCAATGAAATTCTTCGAAAAGTGGATGATGTCCATGCGATGTTGGGAAATGCCGTAGTAAAGGATCACAGGTTGCGTGTAGGCACTTTGGAATCCTTGCTCAGCTTTAAACTGCCGAAGGTAGTCAGTTATTTCTATAAACACTACCCTACCGTGGCTTTGGAAATCCGCTCCGGAACACCGAAGGAGCTGAACGAGATGCTGGATCATAACCAGATTGATTTGGCCTATTACATCGACCAGAAGGTTTACGGACAGAACTGGGAGAAGACTTTAGAGGAGCCGGAGTCTGTCGTTTTTGTGGCTTCCACAGATGCTAAGCTACCGAAAAAGGAAGAATATCTTTTGGCTGAGCTTTTAAACCAGCCCTTCTTCCTAACGGAGAAGGATTCCAAT
This sequence comes from uncultured Oribacterium sp., assembly GCF_902481605.1. Lineage (NCBI taxonomy): Bacteria > Bacillati > Bacillota > Clostridia > Lachnospirales > Lachnospiraceae > Oribacterium > uncultured Oribacterium sp. Next base: position 2,745 of record NZ_CABSXI010000017.1, read on the forward strand.
TACCGATACGCTTTAGAGCAGGAATTGGCTTCCCGGCATTTGGGTATACGCCCCTTCTTTGAAACCAGAAATCCGGATGTAATTATCGAATTAATCAAAGAAAATCAAGCACTTTCCTTCCTCCCCAGATATGCCGTGGAGGAAAGTCTGAACAACGGAAGCCTACGGCTTCTGAAGGTGCAGGACTTTGAGATGCAGATGTATCGTCAGCTCTTCTACCATAAGGACAAGTGGATTACGGAGGAAATGAAGAACTTCATCGCTTTGGGTGAATTATCGATGCTATAAAAGAAGAAAAAGAAGCGAATATAAAACAGTAAGCTCTTCCTGACAGGATAGGCTTAAAACTCGGGCACGCTACAGGAAGATTCGCTTTACTATATTTTCCATTCACTTCTAAAAAAGAATGAACCGCCCTACAGCCTTGTAAATCAAGGAAGTAGGGCGATTTATATTGATGCACATAATCCAGTATCAAAGCCAATTTTTGAAAAATATCAGCCCCGGTTAGCTCATATACGTAGGCGAGGTTAGCGGGAGCGTGCCCGAGTTTTAACCCTATACGGAAAGGAAGGCTTTATCTATTTTTCCATCCCCGTTTGTTTTATAGTAAATGGTACTTTATCAAACCGCCCTTGGTCTTATAGCCTGTATCCCAAAGCGCCTCCAGGGGAACCCAAGCCGCTTCCGAGTAGGTAACGGTCTGCACCTGAAAATCATTTCCCTCCGCCAAGGGGTCATCTCCCTGATAACGGTAGCCTATCAGCAAAAACCAGTGCCAGATATAGTCATCCATTTCCGGGTTCTGATGATTCAGAATCAGAATGGGAACAGGAAGATTTTTATCAATCTGTTCCACAATACATTCTTTCGCTTTGGCAACATTTTCCGCTCCGGGAACAATGGTCATCATCAGGTTTTCCTCCTGATGCTCCTTCAGGAAATTCTGATAGCCTTCCACGTATAATTCCGGTTTATCGATGCCGGACCAACGGGGATGCAGGTATTTCTTCATTTCTTCGGTAAAATAAAGGTACTCGTCCTGATCTAATTTTTCCAAATTCCCGGAATATAAAGATTTTTTTCCATGGTGCAGGGCAAGATAAATCGAACTGTCGCAGGCGGTAATAGCGCCACAGCCCCCCAGCTGCATCATATGGTCAAAACACCAATCCTGGTTTCCCCCATAGGACTCACCGATATAAAAAAAATCCAGTTTCTTCTCCATTTTCTCAGGACTTCTCCTTCTCTTTTAGATAGATTTCGGGTTTTGAATCAAGCGCATAGCATTGATGATGCAAATGACAGTAACCCCCACATCTCCAAATACTGCTGCCCACATATTGGCAAGTCCTACGGCACTTAAGATGAGCACCAGGAACTTTACCGCAAGGGCAAAAACGATATTCTGCATCGCAATCCTCATGGTCTTCTTTCCAATGGCAATGAGAGTGGGAATTCGGCGTAGGTCATCATCCATAATCACCACATCCGCCGCTTCAATGGCAGCGTCCGACCCCATAGCCCCCATGGCAATGCCCACATCCGCCCGGGAAAGCACCGGTGCATCATTGATACCGTCTCCGAGAAAGGCAAGATAACCTCTACGCTTCTCTCCCTCTCCGCTTAAAGAGCTAAGGATTTCCTCCACCTTCTCCACCTTCTGGGCGGGAAGCAGCTCTCCGTAAACGCTGTCCAAACAAAGCTCCCGGCCTACCGCCTCCGCTACAGGAGTACTGTCTCCGGTAAGCATAACCACATTTTCAATGCCCTGCTGCTTCATTTTCGAAACTGCTTCCTTACTGCTTTCCTTCACCTCATCCGCAATCAAGATTCTTCCAAGATACTGACCGTCCTTTGCTACCAGGCAAATGGTGGCAGCTGCCTTCTCCTGCTGTGGTACGGAAATGCCTTCTTCCTCTAAAAGCTTGGCCTTTCCCACTAAGATTTTGCACCCTTCCACAATGGAAATCAAGCCTGCACCGCTGCGATTTTCCGTATTTTCCGGGAAAGGAAGACTGTTGCTTTCCTTTCCGGAAGAATGTTTCATCGGATCACTTTCTACTACGACATCTTCCGGAGAAGCATTAGCCTTCGAAGAATCTTCCATCCATTTTTTATAGGCGCTGAGAATGGAAAGCCCGATGGGGTGGGTAGAACCATTTTCCGCCATAGCGGCAGTACGAAGAAGCTCTTCCTTGGAAATTCCCTCCCAAGGCTCAATCTCCTGCACGGCGAAATTCCCCTTGGTTAGGGTTCCTGTTTTATCGGACACCACAACCTTTAATTTGGATACCAGCTCTAAATAGTTGGAGCCCTTTACCAACACACCTTCTCGAGATGCCGCACCGATTCCTCCGAAGAAGGACAGGGGCACGGAAATCACCAAGGCACAGGGGCAAGACACTACTAAGAAGGTACAGGCACGATATAACCAGGTAAGGGGAGGATGGGCTGCGAAAAACGCCGGAGACACCAAGCCTATTTTTGTTCCCAAGAACAGGCCAAGACTTGGCAATACAGCCAATGCCAATGCCGCATATACTACAATCGGAGTATAAATCCGGGCAAACTTTGTGATAAAGTTCTCCGCCTTGGATTTCTTCTCGGAGGCCTCCTCCACCAGCTCCAAAATCTTGGAAACGGTGGAATCCTCAAAGGCCTTCAAAGCCTCTATACGAAGCATGCCCTCTCCATTGATACAGCCGGAAATAATCTTTTCTCCGGGGAATACCTCTCTGGGGACGGACTCTCCGGTAAGGGCTGCCGTATTTACCATGCTTTCTCCTTGACGGACAATGCCGTCCACCGGCACTCTTTCTCCCGGCTTTACCAAAAGCATATCCCCTACTTCTACCTCATCCGGATCCACGGTATCTACGGTGCCGTCTTCTCTTTCAATGTGGGCCAGCTCCGGTACAATATCCATCAGCTCTTTAATGGACTTTCTGCTTTTTCCCACCGCATAACTTTGGAAAAGCTCTCCCATCTGATAGAAGACCATGACCGCCACCGCCTCCGCAAATTCTCCGGAAAGGAAGGCGCCTAAGGTGGCCACCGTCATTAGCAAGGCCTCGTCAAAGGGACGTCGGTTTTTGATTCCCAGAAAACATTCCTTTACCACGGAAAGGCCGCTGAGAAAATAAGGAATCAGATACAAAGGAAGATACCAAAGAGAATGCTCCGGAAGGAAGGGAAGAATCCCCGTCTTTTCCACAATCAATAAGATTAAGAATAAGATGACGGAAAGAAGGAGCTTGTTTCTTTCCCGAATAAGTTTCTCTGACATGGTATTTCCCCTTTACTATATTTTTTCTACTCTATGCTTTGCTCTTCTTTACTATATTGTTTCTACTCTATACTTTACTCTAAACTATTGCTTTTCCGGTACTTACTCTGATAATCCGCTTCAATACTCTACTCATAGTACTGTAAGCTTTGGACTTTATACTCTTATACGCCCTTTACTGCAAAGTCCGGCTCAATAGTCTTTCCTATACGGATGGCTTCCTGTAAAATTTCCTCAAAGCGATCATCCTCCGCCTCCAAGGTAAACTTCTGCATCATGAAGTTTAGCTTTACAGACTGTACTCCCGGAATCTTTCCGATAGCTTCCTGTATCTTAGCCGCACAATTTGCACAATCAATTTCACATTCAAACTTCTTCTTCATTTTTTCTCCTCTTTTCTATCTTGATTTTTATTGTTTCCTATAGTAAATAGTTTCTGTTCTTATGATTTCTCATTGATTTCTCATTGATTTCTCATTGATTTCTCATTGATTTCTCATCACTTCTTTTATTCTTCGATATGCTCAATGCCCATGGCAATGATGGTCTTGACATGCTCATCCGCCAAGGAGTAGAGAATGCTTTTCCCCACTCTTTTTCCGCTAACCAAGCGGGCGGTACGAAGAATCTTTAACTGATGAGAAATGGCGGACTGATTCATTTCCAAGTCCTGACAAATCTCCGTAACATTTTTCTCTCCTTCAAACAAATCGTAGAGAATCTTGATTCTGGTGGAATCTCCAAAGACCTTAAACACTTCCGCTAAATCACATAAGCTATCCTCGGAAATCGTTGCATGACTATCTGCTCTTTGATGTTCCAAGGCAATCACTTGACTCATTCCTCTCCTTTCTGAGATTACGGACTTTACGAACCTTATGGTAAAAATTTTTGTAAAGTCCCTCTTCTCTTGCATAATGAATGGCAGGCTATAAAAACCACTCAAAAAAGCAACAACAGATTTACATATGAATATATTATCACATGTAAATCTGTTGTCAATAATTTTTTTTCTTTTTTCAAATATATTTAGAATCCGAAAGCCTCTTACTTTAGCCCTTAGAGTTTCAGCTCCCTGAGTAGTTGTTTCCGAAACTCCTGATCCAAAGAAGCTTTTTTAATATCTTCCAGCCTGCCCTGTTCCGCAAGAAGCCCCATTAATTGAGCTGCTCTGCTTTCTCCTTCCTCTCTTCCTTCTTCCCGTCCTACTGCTAATAGTTTTTCCAGTGCCATATTCATCTCCGGCCCTCCTTTTCTCTCCATGGAAGATTCCTTTAACTCCTTCACTCTTCTTGCCAAAACCGACGAATGCATTTCTTGCGGATTTTTCCTTTGAAAGTCCCTTACCAAATCCCCAAAAGCATTTTCTTCCGTAATCTCAGTATTTAAGTAAATGATGTGTGAACCATCTGAAAAGTATTCTTCCGAATCCCTAATCCTTCTGTCCACATAATAAATCTGTTTCTGTAAATTCAGTATATCTTTCTTCACGATAAATATAACATAGCTTTCCGGTATTTGTGTGAACTTTTCTCCGGCATCTAAACTATGCATATCTAAAAGACTGGCATGATACCTTGCTCTTTTGGGACTGGCCCCTTCCAGATCGTTCTGCATTTCAATATTATAGAGTTTTCCATCTTCATCTTCGCATAGACAGTCTAAAAGAAGAGACCGACCCTGCAAATTCTTTAAGTCCATTTGTAAATGCTGTTCTTTTACTTTGATTTTTTTCTCCATAAGAACTTTCAGGATATATTCCGTGCATTTTACATCCTGCAAAACCACCCTCATAAAGATATCATCCATTAAAGTAAACTCTGCAAGAATTGCTCTTTTTTCTTCTCTACTGATTTTATGTCTTTTCACCTTCCCAAGCATAAGGAACCTCCTAAGTAAAAAAAGAAGAAGCCTATCTCTGCCTATTTTACAATGGCTTAGCTTCTTCTCCTATACTCCACATTCGGATAATATCCGTATACGGATATGAAAGTTATTCCTTCCTTAAGCGCTCTACCCCTTCTCGAATCGCCTTCACGGTAAACTCCAGCTCCTCTTCCTTTAAGTCCTCTTCAAAGCTTAAACGCAGTCCGGAATAGGCCTCCACATGGCTTTTTCCCAAGGCCAGCAACACATGGCTTGGCTCCACGGAACCGCTGGCACAGGCGGAACCGGCGCTGGCGCAAATCCCCTTTTGATCCAAAAGCAGCAAGAGACTCTCCGCCTCTATTCCCTCTATGCAAATGTGCACATTGCCGGAAAGTCTTTTTTCCCCGGAAGCTTCCAACGGATTCACCCCTGTAATCTTGATTCCGGGCACCTCTTCCAAAAGTCTTCTGAAGAACAGCTTCTGAAGCTCCCGTTTTCTTTTCTCTCTTTCCGACATGCCGGCAAAGGCCTCCTCTGCCGCCTTGGCAAAGCCTACGATACCGGGAACATTTTCCGTACCGGCACGAAAGCCCCGCTCCTGGGCTCCCCCATGAAGGAAGGCCGGAAGACGAACGCCCTTTCGAATCACCAAAAGTCCAACGCCCTTGGGTCCATGAAGCTTGTGGGCACTGGCGGAAAGCAGGTCTATCCCCATTTCCTCTAAAAACAGTGGAATCTGCCCGAAAGCCTGCACCGCATCCGTATGAAAAAGCACCCCATGCTTTTTCGCAATTTCTCCGATAGCCCGCAAATCCTGAATCGTTCCCATTTCATTGTTGGCCGCCATCACGGAAATCAAAACCGTATCCTCTGTAATCGCCTGCTCCAAAGCCTCCAAGTCCAAAAATCCCTCACTGTCCACCGGAATCCGGCTGACTCTTGCCCCCAGACTTTCCGCAAATTTGCAGCTTTCCAAAATAGCATGATGCTCTATGGCGGAACAGATAATATGGGGCTGTCTTTGCTTTTGACCTGCTACTTCGGAACCTGCTACTTCGGAGCCGGATAGACTGCTCATTTGCTCTGCATCGGATCCGGATAAGCTGCTCTTTTTCCCCATGGCGGAGTAAAACGCTGAAAGAATCGCCCAATTATCCGCCTCTGTCCCGCCGGAGGTAAAGTAAACTTCCCTTGGATTTACCCCCAAAAGACCGGCAATGCTTCTCCTGCTGTCCTCCACCGCCTTTTTCGCCTTCTGGGCAAAAAGATAGAGAGAGGACGGATTCCCGTAATCCTCAGAAAAATAGGGAAGCATAGCTTCCCTGACACTCTTCGATACCGCTGTTGTGGCTGCATGATCCAGATAAATCATTTCTTCTCCTCTTCGTAATAGAAGGCACCGCTCTTTCCCCCCTGCTTTTCCACAAGGTGAATCCCCTCCATGTGCATCCTTTTGTCAATGGCCTTGCACATATCGTAAATGGTCAGAAGAGTTACGGAAACACCGGTGAGAGCCTCCATTTCCACCCCTGTTTTTCCGGCGGTTTTACAAAGGCACTCCACCGTAATCCTTCCCTCTTCCTCCGAAACCTGAAAGGAAATCTTGGCAGACTGCAAAGGCAAAATATGGCAAAGGGGAATCAATTCCGAGCATTTTTTAGCCCCCATAATCCCGGCTACCTGAGCCACGGTGAACACATCTCCCTTTTTGACCTTTCTTCCCAGCACCGCCTCCATGGCTTCTTTACTGAGGAAAATGCTTCCTCTTGCCACAGCGGTTCTTTCTGTATCCGCCTTTCCGGAAACATCCAACATTCTGGCATTTCCCTGATCATCAAAATGACTAAACTCTCCCATAGCTCTCCCAATCTCCAAGATTTATGCTTCTAATTTCACTCCGGCAAATGCTAAATATCCTATATTTTAACTCTCCTCCGGTAAAATGCTAAACATCCTGTATTTTAATTTTCTTCCGATAAAATGCTAAACATCCTGTATTTTAATTCTCCTCCGTCAAAAGGAGCAGCTTCTCTTCCCGAAGCTGTAAAGCCTTGGGAATCTCCTGCATTTTACCATAGGGACCGTCTCTTTGCACCAAAAAGCAAATTTCGCCCTCACCCTTTTCCGGCTGAAAATAAAAGTTTTGCTCAAAGGGAAGCTCCGCCTTGGAAAGCAGCTTCACCGGCACAGCATTCTCCTCTTCTCCGGAACAAAGCGGAACAAAATCATGGGCACGATAGCCGATGGCGGAAAGCTTATCCGGAATTTCCCGCTCCATCGTAAGCTCCAGCCCCCAGTCCTCTATGAAAATGCTATGCTCTCCCAGCTTTTTCGCCTTTGCGATATTTTTACAGCCGGTCAAAATCGCCGCCTGTCGGTTCTTCGGCTGTCGAAAAACTTCCTTGGTCTCACCCTGTCCAATCACCTTCCCCTCTTGCAGCATAATCACTTCCTCTGCAAAGCGGTAAATCTCATCCCGGGAGTGAGAAACCATGATGGCCTGCCCCGGAAACTCCTCCAAGTGCAGCATCAGCTCTTCCTGCATCTTATCCCGTAAATACAAGTCCAAGGCGGAAAAAGGCTCATCCAGAAGAATCATTTTCGGCTCATTGGCAAAGATGCGGGCTAAGGCAACCCTTTGCTGCTGCCCTCCGGAAAGCTCCCCGGGAAAACGCTTTTCCAGTCCCGAAAGCTCCATTTTCCGAAGCAAAGCGAAAATCCGCTCCGACCAGCTCTCTTTATTCGCCTTACCCTGCATAGCAATGGCAATATTTTCCCACACCGTCAAATGGGGAAAAAGGGCATAGGACTGGAAAAGATAACCGATTCTTCTCTTTTGAGGTGGCAGATTGATTTTTTTCGAAGAAGAAAAAAGGCAAGAATCCCCCAGCAGAATCTCTCCCTGCTTGGGCGTCACAATCCCAGCAATGCTCTTTAAGCACATACTCTTACCCGAACCCGAAGCCCCCAAAATTCCAATCCGCTTTTTATTAGAAGAAAAATGAATATCCAAAAGAAAGCTATCCAAAGGAAGCTGCAAGGACAGCTTACAAAAAGACGATTGTTCTGCGTTCTCCATTACAACTCCTTTCAAAACTTTCTATTTTCGGCTTTTGCTTAGAAGCTGTAACGCCGTCATGCAAAACAACGAAATCAGCATCACCACCCCTACCCATACTCCCGCAGTCACATAGTCCTGGTCCTGCATCACAAGGGCAATTCTTTGGGAAATGGTGGCGGTTTTTCCGGGGATGTTTCCCGCCAGCATGGATGTGGCGCCATACTCTCCCAGAGCTCTGGCAAAGCTTAACACCGCGCCCGATAGGATTCCCGGACCGGAAAGGGGCAGAATAATCTTCCAGAAAATCTTCGTTTCCGACAGTCCCAAGGTTCTTCCCACCTGCACCAAATCCTTCGGAACCAAGGCAAAGCTCGCTTTGGCATTCCTATACATTAAAGGCAAAGAAATTACCGTTGCCGCAAGAACACAGCCCAAAAAGGACTGAACCACTTTAATGCCGAAATGAGAAAACAAAAAAATGCCCACAGGTCTTCTTTTGCTGAAAAGCAAAAGCAAAAAATAGCCTGCCACCGTAGGGGGCAAGACCATGGGAAGGGTCAGAGCGCTGTCAACGATGGATTGCCAGGGCTCCTTCCATTTTCCTACCTTTTGGGCTAAAAAAATCCCCAGAAAGAAGCAAATCACCGTGGTGATACAGGCTGTCTTTAGGGATATCCATAAGGGACTCCAGTCTAACGACCGGAGTCCTGCTAATAATTCATTCATCATTATTTTACGTCAGTATCGAAATAATACTTCTGGAAGGTGGTCTTTGCATTGTCGGAAGTTACATAAGCAATGAAATCCTTTGCCGCATCCTGCTCTTCCTGACTTGCTTCTTCGTTCTTAATCTGCGCAATAGGATAGATGACATTTCCGGTCAAATCGTAAGGCACCTTCTCCAGAATCTGAAGCTTGTCCTCATAACCGTAGGTATCGGAATAATAGGTGGTTCCTACTTCGGAGGATCCCTCTACCACTGCCGCCAAAACCTTGGAAACGTTGGACTGCTCAGAAATTTCTACACCGCCTAAAGCTTCAGATACTTCCTGAGTACTAATCTTGGAGACATCCTCCGTCTCGGGAAGAATTTTTAAAGCAACAAGAGCCTGTCTTGTGTACTTTCCTACAGGAACGGTACCGTCTGCCAAGGCGATGGACTTCGCATCCTTCAAATTCTCTAAACCGGTAACCTTGGTTCCGCTGTCCTTTAAAGTAACTACGCAAAGCTGGTTGTTGACTACATTTTTTCTGCTTCCCTCTACAAGGTTTCCTTCTCCCTCCAAAGTATCCATCTGCTTCTGTGCAGCGGAGAAGAAAATGTCGCAGGCATAGCCTTCCTGAATCTGGCTTAAAAGCTTTCCGGAGGAATCCGCGTTAAATACCAGCTTCACCTCGGGATGCTCCTTCTCGTACTGCTGCCCCAGGTCTTCCATCACATTCTTTAAAGAAGCTGCTACGAAAACCTGTACTTCGGTCTTCTCTCCATCCTCTTTTGCAGCCTCGGTAGCATTTTCGGAAGCGCTTTCACTAGCCTTCTCAGAGGCCTTCTCTGTTGTTGCCGCAGCGGTAGTTTCAGTCTTCTTTGCTCCTCCACAGGCTGTCATAGCCAATGTTGCTGCAAGGGCTAAAGCAAATAATACTTTTTTCTTCATACTTTTCTCCTTTTTTATGTTTTCTCTCCCCAACCTCTTCGTTCTTCCTCCGGAGGCTTTAGGAAAAGTAGTGAGCTTCATCTATATCCATTCTCAGAGAACTTCAAGAAAGCAACAGGCCTAATCTATACCCACTCTCAGAAAATTTCAGGAAAAGTAGCGTACTTAATCCGTATCCGTTCCCCGAAGGATTCCCAAACCGTGGAATAAATCCGGGAAAAGGTAGTCCAGATTCTCCTTGCAGGCCTTGGGACTGCCGGGAAGATTAATCACCAGAGATTTCTTCCGAATGCCTGCAGTCTGACGACTGAACATAGCCTTCTTGGTGATGGACAGGCTATAAGCGCGTAAAGCTTCCGGAATCCCCGGTACTTCTCTTTCACATACCGCCTTGGTAGCTTCCGGAGTACAGTCCCTTTCGGAAAATCCGGTGCCCCCGGTGGTCAGAATCAAAGAAATCTGCCGCTGATCCGCCAGTCTCTTGATTTCCTTCTCCAGCTCCGGTCTTCCGTCGGGAAGGAGAAGCTGCTCCTCCACAATCATTCCCTGATTTTTCAAAAACTCCGCAATCACCGGACCGGACTGATCCTCATATACTCCCTGAGAAGCTCTGTCCGACAGGGTAATCACTGCCGCAGTAAAGGGTCTGTCCTTTTTCCCGGGGAGAATTTCCACCGGATCCCCCACCCGGATTTTTCCTCCCTTTTTCACCACGGAGAAAATGCCTTCTCTTGGCATAATGCAGTCTCCCATACGATGGAAGATGGCGCAGTGGCTGTGGCAGGCCTTTCCGATCTGGCTAAGCTCTAAAACACAGTCCCCCACATGAATTTCACTGCCCACCGGATACTTGGACAGATCAAATCCCTCAATCACCAGATTTTCTCCGAAGGCCCCAAAGTCCACCTGGGCTCCCTTTTTTCGAAAATCATCTATTTTCTCAAAGGCTAAAAGGCTCACTTGTCTATGCCATTTTCCGGCATGGGCATCCCCCTGAAGGCCGAAGTCCTCTACCAGGAGAGCTTCCTCTACCTCTGATTTTTCTGTTCCCTTTTGCTCGCTCAAGCAAATGGCTAATACTTTTCCCATAATATCCTCTATTCTATCCACCGATTCTTCCCATTTCCCGCTTTTCCGTTACCTCGGAAAGCTTTTCAAAGCAATGGCTTTCCGGTTTTGCCCAAATACTTTCCTGAATTTTTTCCAATAAAATTTCATCCCTTTGTTCTTCCGAAAATGCCGGATTTCGCAGACATTCCCGGACATCTATACTGTTTCCGAAGCACAGACAGGGCTTAATCTTTCCTGTAGAGGTCAGACGAATGCGGTTGCAATGGGAGCAAAACTTTCCATGTATGGCGGAAATAAATCCCACTGAACCCTGAAAGCCGGGAATCTTATAATACTTTGCCGGACCATTTCCATGGGTAGAAATGTCCTTTATGATCCCCGAATAAATCTTCTTCAGCTTCTCCAGCAAAAAGTCATTGCCGATGCCGTTTTGCTCATTTCCATAGCCAATGGGCATCATTTCAATAAAACGAAGATCCAAAGGATATTTCTTGCAAAGAGCCAAAAGAGCAAAGATTTCATCCTCATTTACTCCCTTTTGTAAAACGGTATTCAGCTTCACAGGAATTCCGCAGGCTACTGCCTCCTTGATAGCATTCAGCACCTTGTCCAAGGCATCAAAACCGGTAATCTCATAAAAGCGCTCCGGAATCAGTGTATCCAAGCTAATGTTGATCCCGTCCAATCCCATTTCCTGAAATCTTGGCAATGCATCGGAAAGCAACAATCCGTTGGTGGTAATCGTTACCTGCTCCACTCCGGGAAGAGACTTTAAAGAAGCCATAAAATCCACAGCTCCTCTTCGCACCAGAGGTTCTCCTCCGGTAACCTTAAAGCGGGTAATGCCGCAGGCTACTGCGGCCTTTGCCACCTGCAAAAGCTCCTCATAAGTCAGCAAACGCTCCATGGGAAGAGGATTCTCCAGCCCATTGGGCATACAATATTGGCAATGCAAATTACAGCGGTCCGTAATGGACATTCGCATATAATTGATTTTTCTTTGGAACTTATCCTGCATCTTCTACTCTCCTGACCCTCTAAGTCTATTTCAATTTCCTCTTAATGAATTATTTCTATATAAATAGACCTGGAGAATCTATCGACTCAGTGGATATCCCTCCTATGGATATCCACACGCCTAATATTCTCTATGAATATCGACTTTTACAATCGATTCCGATACTTCTAATATCTCTCCAAAAGTATCTCTAAGATTCCACCGCAAACCATTCCCTCTTCCGCGGCGGCGTCATCCGTCAAATCCACGTGATACAGTAGACCCTCCGGTGCATTTTCCAGAAAAAGCTCCCGGCTTTTCTGAATCACCTCCGCCTCTGCACAGCCCCCTCCTATGGTGCCGGTAATCTCTCCCAGGGGATTAATGGACATCTTCGTTCCTACCGAACGGGGAGCGGAGCCCTTTCTTTCGATAATGGTGGCCAGTACCAGCTTCTCTTCCTTTTCCACCGCATCCAGTATTTCCTCACTGTAGCCGATGGTATTTTTGCCGGCGCTCTTCACCCCTACAATCTCCGCCATAATGGAAAGGGCAATTTCCTCCGGACTTTCCGCTCCGATTTTCAAACCGATGGGACTATGGAGAGAATCCAGAAGCTCCTGAGAAAATCCCTCTTCCAAAAGATTCTTCTTAATCATAGCCACTCTTCTTCTGGAGCCCATCATGCCCATATAGGCCTTGGGCTGTTCCAGAATTCTTCGAAGGCAGATCTGATCATGCACATGACCTCTGGTCAGAATCACAAAGTAACTGTCCCAGTCTCCTTCCAGACTATCCAAGGCCTTGGCAAAGTCCTCACAAATCACCCTGTCTGCCCCTGCCTTTTCCGCTTCCTTGGCAAAAAGAGGTCTATCCTCAATACAAGTCACGGAAAATCCCAGCATTTTTCCAAGACGAATGGTGGCAATGGCCACATGTCCCGCCCCGCAAATGATAAGCTTTTTCTCTGAAGCCAGGGTTTCCGCAAAGAATTTTCCCTCTCCCAGAGAAAAAATCCCCTCTTTACGATTGACCCAAAAACATTCCTCTCTATCCTTCTCCGAGGCAAAAAAGGGGAATTTCGGGCTGTGGCTTAGGCATTTTCCGGAAGAAAACAAGGCCAATTCCCCTAGGCTGTCTTCCGCCAAGGAGTGAAACAATACATTTTCCTCCTGAGAATTCAGCCCGGCAATCTCCCTGATGATTTCTTTTCTTGCTTTCTCCATCTGCCTAACCTTCTTTCCTGGCAAAACGTCTTATTGCTAAACGTCCTATCGCGAAATGTCCTATCGCGAAACCTCTTATAGATAATTCGTTTTATAGCCAAACTGTCTTATAGCAAACCGCCCTCTCCCAGGGCGTCAATTTCTTCCTTCTTCACAATGTCCCCTGCCATGATTCTCGGTAATACCAGGTCAAAAACCGTGGTGGGGCAAAACATAATACTGCCGGGAAGCCCTAATACCGGTACCTTCCCCTTGGCATAGGCCAGCATAAACATGGAACCGGGCAGTACCGGCGCTCCGTAGCTTACCACCTCTTCCGTGGATAGGCGAATTGCCAATGGGGTACGGTCATCCGGGTCTACGGACATTCCGCCCATGCAGATGACCAAATCCGCCCCCTGTCTCAGGAAATCCTGAATCGCCTCTTTCTCCTGCTCCACATCATCCGGGCAGGTCACATGACCAATAATTTCCACCGGATAGGGGGAAAGCTTCTCCCGTACCACCGGGGTAAAGGTATCTTGGATTCTTTTGTAAAAAACTTCATTTCCGGTGCTGATAAGTCCCACCTTCTTCTTTTCAAAGGGAAAAAGCTGTAAAATGCCCCCCTCCGGCGCAATCTTCTTCACTTCCTCCATCTTCTTCCGTTCTATGGAAAGGGGGATAATTCTGGTGCCGGCAAAGACCTCTCCCTTTTTGATAAAGCTGTGATTCTTCTTGGTGGCCATCATCATTTGCCCGAAGGAATTCAGAGCAAAAAGCTTCTCCGATTGAATCTTCAGCATCCCGTCGCAGTCGGCGATAAACTCGATTTTCCCTTCCTTCACCTCAGAGGGATGCATATTTTCACTCCGTCCCATTTCATAGAGCATGGCTGCCGCATCATTCTCATGAAGAGTGTCCTCCCCCTCTTCCCAGATGTAAATGTGGTCCTTTCCCACAGAAAGAAGCACGGGAATATCCTCCTCCCGAATTATATGACCCTTTCGAAAAACAGGTCCCTTCTTCTCTCCCTTAATAATCTGGGTAATATCCTGGCAGAGGGTTTTTCCCACTGCTTCTGTTGTTTTGAGTTCTCTCATGGGAAACTCCTTTCCGGCTTTTCATCTCTATCGCATAATACCGCAGGCTATGCAGGCAATACTGGTGAAAAATCAAAACAATCAATAAGGCTCTTGTTTTTGGAATCTAAATATTTTTTAGATTGACAAAAAATTGTTATTCTCCATATTATACGGTCTCTCTTATAGAAAAGCAAGATTTGTCCAAGGGATTTCCTCGGAATTATCCGGCTTCTTCCCCCCTGTATTTTCCTTAATTCTCTACGAAAACATCGATTTCTCACCATTTTTTCCTGCTTACCCTTGGCTTCCCATGGAAAGTCCGGTTTTTCTTCCACTTTCTATTTATAGTATTACCCTATAAGTTTGGAGCTTTTTTACAAGCTCCCTCATTTTGTGCTTCTGCACAAAATACTTCGTTATTTTTGTATATTTCAAACAAGTCCGCTTCTTTATCTTCGACATTCTTTTCCTCTGGAATGGCAGCATTTTTATATAAAAAAAGAGGGGCTGTAAAATCAAAATAGTAAGGATTTTCGGCAATATAGGTCTGAATATGGGGTAGTCTGAGCCCGATACTTGCGAAATCCTGCAAATTGAAGACCTGAAAAATCAATAAGTGAAGCGAATAATGCAGTATAGGTCTATAAGAGGGGTAATCTGAGCCCGCCGGTACTTACTGAAAGCGAGCAAAGCGAAGCTTGAAGTTAGTACCGCTGCGAAGGCGAGGTTAGCGGGAGCGTGCCCCGATTATAGACCTATACTGCATTAGAGCGCATCTTTATAATAAATACAGTCCTTCAATACACAGGATTAAGCTAGCGAGAGCGTACCCCGTTTCAGACCTATATTGCTTGGAAAACTATTTTACAGCCCCTAAATCTTATACTCCGCTTGCGGAAAGCAATTCCACAAGGGCTCCTCGTAGGGATTCCGAGGTACAGCGGGAGTGTACTGCTCCCAAAATCTCCGCCCTGCTCTTCTTTCCCAATTCCTCCAGGCAAGCATAAATCCTTGTCTTTTCGTCATAGGAAATCTGGGCATTCTGTAGAAGCGTAAAGGCTCTGTCCTGTAAGAGCTTATTCTCCTGCGCCTCTCTCTTTTCCCGATCATAGCTATAGCGAAGACAAATGCCTTCCTTTCCGTCCCAGGCAGGAAGGGAAAGGAGCAAAGCATCCTCCTCTTCCAGATAATCTCCTACTTCTACCGGAAGCTCCGAATCCCCGTAGGTCAGGCTTAAGCCTTCTAAAAAGGAAACCCCTCTTAGGTGCAGAAGGAAGAGTCTCTCTTTGGGAAGGGCATTTTCATTTCCCTCCACCGGGGAAATGTGCAGTACCTCCTCCACGGAACCGCCCTTACTTTCATGTCGAAGGGAAAATCTGGTAAATGCCCAATCTTCTTTACGGAAGTCGGCAAACTCATGCTCGTCCTCCGCCAGACAGAAGCTTCCGTCTGCCCCGGAGAAGATATGAAGCTCCATAAGCTCCGGCGCATCCACTGCATTGCCCTCTTCTCTACCGTCCAGAGGAAGAATAGTACCCTCTTTAGCAAGAACCGGAATGCTTTCCAGGCTGCGGTACAGCTCCAGTTCTCTTCCTCCCGTAAGCTTTTCTCCGGTAAAGAAATCTACCCAGCGTCCCTCCGGAAGCCATGCCTTCACTTTTCCTAAGCCACTGACAGGATCCTCCTTTTCCGTAATGGGGGCACAAAGCAGCTCCGTTCCGAAGTAATACTCATTTTTATAATCGTACAGTCCGTCCCAGGGTTTCTCCTCGTAGTACAGCGGCAAAATCAAAGGACGTCTTTCCACATGAGCAAGATAGTTCATGGTGTAAAGATAAGGCACAAGTGCCTTTCTCAAACGAAGGAAATTCTTGGAAACCGCCTCCGCATCTCTGCTGTATTTCCAGGGCTCCTTTCCGTTAAAGGCATTGTTGGTACTGTGCAAGCGCATAATGGGAGAAAAGACTCCAAGCTGTACCCAACGGGTAAAGAGGGAATCATCCCGCACTCCCCACATATGTCCCCCGATGTCATGACTCCACCAGCCGTAGCCGATATTGCTGGCTGTGGCGGTAAAATAGGGCTGGAAATCCAAGCTTTCCCAGGAAATCACCGTATCTCCGGAGAAGCCGATGGGATAACGATGGGAGCCGGGACCGGCATAGCGGGAAAGAATCAAGCCGCGCTTCTCTCCATTTTCCCCCTTATTATCCTCATAATGATAATGATTCAGCATCCAAAGAGGATCCAGGCCCTTCATGCCGGAATTCTCTCCCTGCTGCCAGTCAATCCACCAAAAATCCACTCCGTCCTTTTCCATCGGGTGATGCACAAAGCGAAAATATCCTTCTCTAAACTTCTCATCCAAAAGGTCGAAAAGCACCGGCTCTTCTTCCTTTTGATTCACGCCCATAAATTCCGCAAAGGCAGGGTAGCAATCCTCAAAAGCCCGGACGCCGTCCGCAGGATGAACATTTAAGGTACAGGCCATGCCTCTGTCCTTCAAAGCCTTTAGGAAACGGGGAGGGTCAGGGAAAAGCTCCCTGTTCCAGCTATAGCCGGTCCAGCCGGTACCGTATTTCTCCGGCACCTTGGTGATATGCCAGTCCATATCAATTACCGCCACCTGGAAGGGAATATTTTCCTCCTGAAAACGGTCCATCAGCTCCAGATAGCTTTCCTCGGAATAGACAAAGTAACGGCTCCACCAGTTCCCCAAGGTATAACGGGGAAGCAGAGGAACATCTCCGGTCAAATGGAAGAAATCCTTTAACGCCGTCTTATAGTCCGTGCCGTAGGCGAAGAAATACAGGTCGATTGCCTCAGGATCCTCTCGAACAAAGAACTTATCCTCATGATAAAGCATGCTTTTACTGTCATCCAAAACGGAGAAAAGCTGCCGGGAAACGATTCCTTCTCCAAGTGGCAGGGCACCGTCTATGCCGTCCAATGTTCTGGCCGTACCCTTTAAGCTCTCAATCTTATCCCCGTAATGCCAAAGGGCCGAGGTGTTTCCCGCATCTCCGCTGACGAAAATCCGAAGATTTTCACTGCTGAAGGCTCCACCCTTATAAATCAATCGCAGATATTTGGTGCGGAGGATGCCTTCTCCCTGCTTGCCCTCTTCCCAATGGAATTCTGCCGGAGAAAAGCTGCGGTTCACCACCATCTGGCTCTCCCCATCCACAAAGCAATCCTTTTCACTGTATTCCAGGCGCAGCAGTCTTTCTGTCAGCACCGTAAAACGAAAGTGCTTCCCCCTGATTTGATTCCCTTCTCTGATTCCTTCCATAGCCTTTCCTTCCCTCTAAGAAAAATAGCTTCCAAAATTCCTTCTTCCGGGATTTTGAAAGCTAATTTTTGTATTAAGCTGTTGCTAAAGCCTTCTCCAATACCTTCTTTACATTTTCCTTGGCTTCTTCAAACTTCTCTCCGATATGGGACTCATAAATCTTCTCCTCTGCCACAAACATAGCGGGAGTTGCCCAGTAATCATATTGTTCTGCAATTTCAGGGTGTAAGCCCTCGTCAATCTCCTCGAACTCCACCTTTCCGTAAGCAGGATTCTCCGAAATCAATTCCTCTCTGGCCTTTCTTGCCTGTGCGCAGTAAGGACAACCATTTACATAAAAAAACTTTACCTTTGCCATTGTATTTTCCTCCTATTATTCTTTCGTGATGAAGTCTTTTCGCAAAAAGCATTAAGTACTATGCTTCTTTATGCAAGACTTCTTTCTCATCAGACTACTGTATTTCCTTTTCGAAAACAATGCCGGAAAAGAAAATCTTTCTAAAATATCTCTTAAAGCTCCTCCAGGGCCTCCTTTAAGAGCTGGTAGGAATAGTGCTGAGCCTTCTCTTCGTAAATGTAGGAGTTAACAATCAGCTCGTCAAAATGCACTCTCTCCTGCACTTCCCACATTTTCGCCTGAACCTCTTCCTTGGTGCCGATAAAGGAAAAGGCGCCCATCCGCTCCACGATTCTCTTTTCCTGATGAATCAGCTCCTCGGTAAATGCCACCGGGCCGAAGTGGGGCACTCTTACCGCCTCCACATAGTCCTTCCAGACCTCTTCCATGGACTGCACCGGAGGGAGTAAGCCCTGAGACTGGTTGGTGATGATATTTAAGAATGCCTGCCACTGGGTAGTAGCCAAAGACTCCGCCTCCTCCTTCGTATCCGCAAGAATCGCATTTGCCCCTAAAATCACATAGGGCTTTTCCAGCACATCGGAAGGTTTGAAATTCTCCTGATAAATCCGAATGGCAGTCTCCATCATGGTTGGGGCGAAGTGGGCTGCAAAGGAATAGGGAAGTCCCAGCCTTGCCGCAAGATAGGCACTGTCGGTACTGGAACCCAAAATATACAGGGGAATGTTAAGCCCTGCTGCCGGGTAGGCATGCACCACCTCCGTGTCCCGGAAATACTCCGAAAGCTCCATCAGCTCTCGCTCAAAATCCGACTCTCTTCCCACACCTCTTCGGATGGCTCTGGCTGTTTCCAAATCCGTTCCCGGAGCACGACCAAGCCCCAAGTCCACCCTGCCCGGATAGAGGGTTTCCAAGGTGCCGTACTGCTCCGCCACCAGATAGGGGCTATGGTTCGGCAGCATCACCCCTCCGGAACCGATTCTGATTTTTTCCGTATTGCTTAAGGCATACTGGATCAAAAGCTGGGTGGCACTGCTGGCTACGGAATGGGTGTTATGGTGCTCTGCAATCCAGTAACGGGTATATCCCAGCTCCTCCGCCTTCTTCGCCAGATTCACCATCCGATCCATGGCCTCTTTATAGCTTTCTCCCTGCCTCAGGGGAACCAAATTCAAAATCGATACCTTCATCTTACTCTTCTCCTCCACGAATCAAATCCTCAAAGCTTCCGGATACAAAGGCACATAAGTCCTTTGGAGACAGGCCGATTTGCAGCCCTCTCTTACCGGCGGAAACATAGATTCTTTCCAGCTCCTCCCCCTGCTTCTGAAAGTAGGTGGGAAAATGCTTTTTCATGCCGATGGGGCTACAGCCTCCCCGAATATATCCGGTCAAAGGCTGAAGATCCTTCATGGGAATCATTTCCGCCTTCTTGTTTTGGGAGACCTTCGCCGCTTTCTTTAAGTCCACTTCCTCCAGCACCGGAATCACTGCCACGAAGTAGCCTGTTTTATCCCCCTTTAAGACCAGGGTTTTATAAATAATTTCCGGGGGAAAGCCTAATACGGAAGCCACATGAGCCCCGGACAAGTCCTCCTCATCCACCGGATACTCCTGCTCTACATAAGGAATTTTTGCCTTATCCAAAAGACGGCATACATTGGTTTTATTGTCCTTAGCCATTTTTCCCTCCTTTACTTACTCGCTTCGTGTTATACTAAAAAAATATGGAAAATATTTGAAAATCAAATTTTTAGCCTTACACATTTTACACCAAAGAACAAAAGAAAGGAAATCATGAAATCCCATTTAAAACATATATTCTATCCTGTCGCCTGCCTGCTTTTTTCCCTCTTTCTGGTCTTTATCCTCTTCGTCTCAGGCTTTGAACTGGCCTGCTACGGAAATCCTTCTTATTATAGACAGGAATTTCAAAAATACCAAGTTCAAGAAGCTTTGCTGGAAAATCGGGGAGAGTCCATCCCCCTATCGGATCTGGAAAAGGTTATGGGAGAGACCCTTCGCTACCTTCGGGGAGATCGGGAGAATCTCATTATCCCCGTTTCAGTAAATGGTGTGGAGCAAAACTTTTATCAGGAGGACGAAGCCTCTCACATGGCGGATGTACGGGTTTTGTTTACCCTAAGCCTCACCCTGCGCATGATGTTCTTCCTCTCACTCTTGGCCATCGTCTTTCTTCTTGTGATTTTAGAGCACGGAAGGGCTCTTGCCATTCTGGGAAAAGGCTTTCTCTACTGCATGGCGGGTTTCTTGGCAATCTTACTGCTCTTCTTCCTCTATGCCAGTCAGAACTTTGACCAAGCCTTTACGCAGTTTCATCTGCTCTTCTTCTCTCAGGGGAACTGGAGCTTTGATCCGGCTCTAAGCCGTATGATTAACATTATGCCGGAAGAATTTTTTCAGGACACCGCCTTTCGGATTCTACGATTCTTCCTGCTCCTGCTGCTGCCCTTCCTGCCTCTGGCATGGTTTTTCAAGAAGAGGGGAAGGAATTGGGGGTATCCTTCGAAGCGAGGAACTGTAACCATTGAAGATATTCGCTCCAATGCAGTATAGGCATGAAATCGGGCACGCTCTCGCTAACTTCGCCTTCGCAGCGGATACTAAGCGAAAAACTTCGGTACCCTTGTTTTTCGCAAGTACCGGCGGGCTCAGATTGCCCCTCTTTCATGCCTATACTGCATCTGTCGCTTCAATTCATTGATTGATACAGTTCTTCTCTCCGCAGGTTTTCGCAAGTATCGGGCTCAGACGCCCCACCTTCCAGACCTATAGCACGGGGCAAATACATAACATTGATTTATATCCCTTTATATTTGAATGATATATGGGATAAGGATAAAGGAGTTTTATGCAAAGTAATCAAATTCAAAACAAAAAAGCGGTTCTGGTGGGTGTGGAATTTCCGGAGAACAGAGACTTTGCTCTGGACATGGAGGAACTTTTCGGCCTTTGTCAGGCCTTGTCCATTGAATGCTGCACCAGCATCAGCCAAAGCTTAGCCAGAGAGGACAGTGCTACCTTTATCGGCTCCGGAAAAGTGGAGGAAGTAAGATCCGCCGTACTCTTTCATGAGGCGGATCTGGTCATTTTCCAAAATGCCCTCTCCCCCTCCCAGCTCCATAACCTGTCCAAGGCTCTTTCTGTGGAGGTTTTGGACAGAACTCAGGTGATTTTACAAATCTTTGCGGAACGGGCCAGAAGCAAGGAAGCGAAGATGCAGGTGCAGTATGCCACCCTTCAATATATGCTGCCCAGGCTTGTTGGACTTCGGGAAAATCTCTCTCGCCAGGGCGGAAGCGGCGGTGCCGGTCTTTCCAACCGTGGTGCAGGAGAAAAGAAGATTGAGCTGGACAAGCGAAAGATTCAGGAGGAAATGGCTTTTCTCAGAAGAGAATGCAAGAAGCAGGAAGAGGTGCGCCGGGTAAAACGGCAGAAAAGAGAGAAATCCAATATTCCAAGAATTGCTCTGGTGGGCTACACCAATGCGGGAAAGTCCAGTCTTATGAATGCCATTTTAGATTGGAGTAAGGAAGGTCAGAAGGAAAAGGTGGAAGAAAAGGATATGCTTTTTGCCACTCTGGATACCACCATTCGTCATGTGAAGGGGGAACGGGGAGAGGAATTCCTTTTTGCCGATACGGTAGGTTTTATTCGAGACCTGCCTCCCAAGCTTTTGGATGCCTTCCACAGCACTCTGGAAGAGGCCATTGAAGCGGATTTGATTTTACAGGTGGTAGACTATTCCGACCCCAATTATCAAAAACACATGGACAGCACCCTAGCAACCTTAAAAAAACTGGAAGCAAGTCATATCCCCATGCTCTATGTAATGAACAAATGCGACAAGGTTCTTCCCCTGTCGGAGCTTCCCAAGAAGAGGGGAGAAAAGCTCTACATTTCCGTTAAAGAGGGAATTGGAATTTCTGAACTTATGGAAGCGGTAAGCGAGAAAGCCTCCGCCAATCTTCGCCCCCTGTCCATCCTACTCCCCTACAGCGAAGCAGCTTGGGAAAACAGCATCCGAAAAGAAGGGAAAATTCTCTCCCTATCCTACGAGGAGGAGGGAATACAAATGGAACTCCGCCTACCGGAGGCCTTGTACGCAAAACTCCAAAGGTTCTCTGTTTAAGTATCTTTCGATATGGATAGACGAGGAGAAAACAAGTCAAACAAACACACGAATGTCGTACAGTTTTCGGTAATGAAAAGTATTTTTTAGTGTAAACAAATAATAGGGAGCAATATTTACCCTATAGGCCTTAGAGAGGGGACAACCTGAACCCGATACTTGCAAACTTGCGAAGCGAAGAACTGTAGAAACCAATAAGATGAAGCGATGATGTATAATAGGTCTGTAAGAGAGCAATCCGAGCCCGATACTTGCGAAAACCTGCGAAGAGAAGGACTGTAACAATCAATGAATTGTAGCGACTGATGCAGTATAGGCATGGAAGAGGGCAATCTGAGCCCGCCGGTACTTACTGAAAGCAAGCTAAAGCGAAGCTTGAAGTTAGTACCGCTGCGAAGGCGAAGTTAGCGGGAGCGTGCCCGATTCCATGTCTATACTGCATTGGAGCGAACGCCTTCGATGTATACAGTCCTTCCCTTCGCAGGGGCGAGGTTAGCGGGAGCGTGCCCCAAATACAGACATATTATACATCGGAGCTTGTCTCTTCAATGGTTACAGTTCCTCGCTTCGAAGAGAGCGAGCTTAGCAGGAGCGTGCCCGATTCCATGCTTATACTGCATTGGAGCGAACGCCTTCGATGGTTACAGTTCCTCTATCCATATCGCAGGATCCGTAAAACCATTCTCCCCTTTTTGGTGTTTTTCTCAAGGCCAAGGTAATGGAACTTCCCCAGCCCTCTTACGGAAATCTTTTCTCCCCCCTTTAGACTGCTGCTGCCCTTCGCCGCCAAACCGTCCTTATACACCAGTTCTTTGGCAAAGTATTCCTGTGCCTTTCCTCTGGAAAGGTGGAATACCGCGGAAACGATACCGTCCAGTCGTTCGGAGGCGGCAAAGATCTGCTCCTCTATTCTTTCCTGCTTAGGGACAAAGGCTTCCTCACACTCTTTGATTTCTACACTGGTATGCCGAATCTGCTGCAAATTCTCCAAGAGATAGTCCTTCATTTTCCGAAGCAGATACACATAGCTTTTCTCATCCCGAAAGAAGATGTCTCCCAGCATTTCCCGTTCTATCCCAAGACTCATAATGGCTCCCAGTACATCTCTATGGGACAATTCTTCGGAAAATTTTTTCTGCTTTCCCTGAATTTCCAAAAGCACTACAGGATTGTCTTCCAAGAGAAGCTCCCTGCACTCTTCCTCCTCCATAAAACTTGGGTAAAAGAAAAAGGCCTGCCGTTCCGCCTCTTCTCCTCCCAAAAGCAGAAACTTAGCCCCTCTTTCCCTTTTGATTTTCTCTAAAAAAAGTCCCCTTTCTCTTTCCGATAAAAAGGGACTGTTTCGCACTATACCGCGCTCTTCTGCTTTTCGCCAAATATCTTCCACGTGGGCAAGAATATCTTCTCTGTCTTTCATGGTCTTTTATTGTCTCGCTTACTATTTCCTATATCTATCTTTCAAACAATCTTAGGAATTAGAGCTTTGCTCCAAAAACTCCACTTCTCCCTGCATCCACACATTGCCCTTAAAACGGCGGCCAATGGCGGGGACTCCCAAAAGATCTTTTTCATTGATGCAAACGCGAAATACCGCGTCCATACATCTTACTTTTAAATCCAGGATATTTTCATGGGTATAGACGTTACTCTTCACCCGAATATTCACAATCTCTCCCAAAATGGAATACTGGTCGCACTCCACCCCGGTAGGCATAAAGGTGGACTCCACCAAGCTGTACAGGTCTTCCTTTTCAATTCTCTGATTCACCTCGGACATCAGATTCATATCGGTCTCTGTCAGGGTTTCCAAAGCATCCTGGTCTCCTGCCTTAGCCGCCTCGAAAAGCTTCATCTGCTCCACAAAGTGCTGTCGCTTTACCCACTCATCCTCCGCCTTCTTCTCTATAGGAAGAAGAATCTTTCCTTCCACGGAAAGTCCGGTCAGATAGACCTGCTTGGGCACCGCCTTAATCTGCATCCGTTTCAGCTGATGGGCTTCCAGAGAATTGCAAAGATAATAAATCAGGGTAATCCCTGAGGTAAAATCCTCCATCACGCCGGCATAGGTTTCCTTTTCCGCGTGGCGCTCAATGCTTCCCTCCACCGTTTCCACTCCTTCGTAGGAACGCATGTAAGGGAAATAATAGTCCCTGTGAAAAATCCCCTCTGCATCTCTGTGACCAACCACAGTAATGCCCATAGAGGGAGCTACCGGAAGCTGATACTGCTCCACCACCTGTCCATTTCCATAGGAGACAAAGCTGCTGCGATATTTTTCATGTACTGCCCTTTGTAAATAAAACTCTGCATCCTTGTCTTCCTGCAATGCAGAAAACCCAATGGATCGTAGAAACTTATGCATTAGCCTTCCTCTTTCCTGACCTCTCTGAAACCATCTCCATATCTTACAACAAAGGCTACTGTCTTGCAATAGCTACCGGGGAAGGTCTAAAACCATACCCCATGTCCGAATCAAAGCCGAATGCCCGCATCCTCCCTAAATGGTCTTGAAAACAGGCGAGAATAAAAAAAGCCATGCGGTACAGGTCGGAAAGCGGGGTATGATACCTTCCCCTTTTCCATCCTATGCCACATGAAAGCTCATTTTACTGCTATTTTAATGCTTTTTGAAAAACGCCATTTTCAAAGCTTCCCTACCCTCTCTATGCGGAAGCGCTGGAACCGCCCGGGTTGCCCTTCTGAGTAGACTCAAAAAGGCTATGGGTTGCCTTATAAATCTTTCTGGCAATGTAAGGATTGTTCATGGTGTAAAGATGCACACCGTCCACGCCGTGAGTCACCAGATCCACGATCTGATCCACCGCATAGGCAATGCCCGCATCTCTCATGGCAATGGGGTTATCCTCATACTTGTCCAAAATATTCTGAAACTTCTTTGGAACCTTTACCCCGCAAAGACTGGCCATCTTTAAGACCTGACGCTTGTTGATGACCGGCATAATTCCCGCTTCAATGGGAACATCAATTCCGGCCAAAGCGCAACGCTCCTGAAAAATGTAGAACTGCTTATTTTCAAAGAAAAGCTGGGAAATCAGGTGCTCCGCTCCCGCATCCACCTTGTTCTTTAAGTAACGAATGTCCTCTACTCTATCCGCGCTCTCGATATGTCCCTCCGGATAGCAGGCTGCGGAAATATGGAAGTTTCCGTGCTCCTTCAAAAAGGCAATCAGGTCGGAAGCGTAACGGAAATCTCCTCTATTCTCCTCTCCCTCCGGAATATCTCCTCTGAGAGCCAGGATATTCTTGATTCCGGCAGTCTTCAACTCTTCAATCTTTTCTAATACATCCTGCTTTGTTAAATTTATACAAGGAAAATGAACCACACTGGGCACTTCGCAGACCTTCTTAATGTGCTCTGCAATAGGGATGGTGCTTTGGTTATTCTTTCCGCCCCCTGCCCCGTATGTCACCGAAATGAAATCCGGTTTTAAATCCCGAAGCTCATCCAAAGTGTCATATATGGTTTCAACCGGTGAGTTCCTCCGAGGTGGAAACACCTCGAAGGAAAACACTGTTTTTTCTTGAAATAAATCAACAATACTCATTTCTCAATTCCTTTGCCGCCTGGACAAGATTTGCTAAACTTGCCAAGGTCTCCTCGCTTGCTCTAGTCTTCAATCCGCAGTCCGGATTTACCCACAGTTTCTCTTTTTCAATCTTCTTCAGCATCTTTGCCAATGCTTCTCTAATTTCCTGAACGGAGGGCACTCTGGGGGAGTGGATGTCATAAACTCCGGGTCCTACCTCTGTACGGAAATGGTTCTCTCTTAAGGAGTCCAAAATCTGTAAATCGGAACGGGAAGCCTCGAAGGAAATAACGTCCGCATCCATGTTGTCAATCGCTTTAATAATATCGGTAAACTCACTGTAGCACATATGGGTGTGAATCTGAGTGCCTGCCTGACATCCGCTGTGTACCAAACGGAAGGCGGGAATAGCCCAATCCAGATACTCACTGTACCAGTCAGACTTACGAAGAGGTAACTTCTCTCTTAAAGCCGCTTCGTCTACCTGAATGATCTTGATACCATTCTTCTCTAAATCCAATACCTCATCACGGATGGCCAAGGCGATCTGCTTTGTGCTCTCCGCAATGCTGATATCCTCTCTTGGGAAGGACCAGTTTAAGATGGTTACAGGTCCTGTCAGCATTCCCTTCATGGGACGCTTGGTTAAGCTCTGTGCATAGGTGGACCATTCCACTGTCATAGCGGAAAGTCTACGTACATCACCCCAGATAATTGGCGGCTTTACGCAACGAGTTCCATAGGACTGTACCCAAGCCTTCTCGGTGAATAAGAATCCGCTTAAGAGCTCTCCGAAGTACTCCACCATGTCGTTTCTTTCAAACTCACCGTGCACCAGTACATCCAGATCCAAATCTTCCTGAATCTTTACCCACTCTGCAATCTTCTTCTGGTTAAATGCAATGTACTCTTCCTTGGTCTTCTCCCCCTTCTTAAAGGCAGTTCTGTTGGCACGAACATCCGCACTCTGTGGGAAGGAACCAATGGTTGTGGTGGGGAAGAGGGGAAGCTTAAACTCTTCCTTCTGAAGCTTTTCTCTCTCTTCAAATACAGGAAGTCTGGTGTAGTCCGCATCGGTAATAGCTGCACAACGATCCTTTACCGACTTGTCTTCACTGTTCGGTCTTGCTGTTGCAAAGAGCGCCTTATTGGCCTCTAAAACCTCCGGCTTAGCCTTACCGCTAAGAAGCTCCTTTAAATCCAAAAGCTCTTCCAGCTTCTCGATAGCAAAGCTGAAATGACTCTTTACTTCCTCGGAAAGCTTATTCTCTCCTACTAAGGTGTAAGGAACATGCAGTAAGGAGCAAGAAGTACTTAGTACTACGGAAATGCCCTTAGCCTCTAAATCCTTTACCTCCTGCACGGTCTTCTCGTAATGGTTTCTCCAGATATTCTTTCCGTTTACCAAACCGGCGAAAAGAAGCTTGTCCTTGGGGAATCCCTTAGCTACAAGTGCCCTGGTCTCCTTACCCTCTAAGAAGTCAAGACCTACGCCGTCAAAGGGGAGTGCCAAAATGCTTTCATAGGCATCTCTTACATCGCCAAAATATGTCTGTAATATAACCCTTGTGCTGCCCTTTACAGAAAGAATTCCCTGATATAAAGCAGTAAAAAGCTCCAAGTCTTCCTTCTCTAAATCTCTTACCAGGTACGCCTCATCAAAGGCAATCCACTTGGCACCAAGAGAAACGAATCTCTCCACATAAGCCTTATAAGCGGAAACTGCCTGCTCCAGGAAATCCTTCTCGGTCTTCTTCTCTGTATAACGAAGCAACTTTAATAAGGTAAATGGTCCGATAACTACAGGCTTAGTCTCAACCCCTAAAGCCTTTGCCTCCTCATACTCCTGGAAGGGCTTGTCACCCACAAGGGAAATCACATCCTTATCGGAGATTTCCGCCACCATGTAATGGTAGTTGGTATTGAACCACTTCTTCATTGCCAAAGCCTTCACGTCTCCGGCCTCTCCCTTATAGCCTCTTGCCATAGCAAAGTACTGCTCCAAGGGACTTAAGGACAATTCTCTGTAACGATCCGGAATGATGTTAAAAAGCACTGCTGTATCTAAAAAGTTATCGTAAAAAGAGAAATCATTGGAAGGGATGAAATCCACTTCCTCCTGCTGCATCTTTAACCACTGCTTCTTTCGAATATCCTTTGCAAGCTCCTGTAGCTCCTGCTCGGAAACCAATCCCTTAAAAAACTTCTCTGTTGTAAACTTTAGTTCTCTTAATGCTCCCACTCTTGGGAAACCGATTACTGATGTTTGCATGCTTTTTTCTCCTTACTTTTTATTTTCCTTTACAAAAATGCTTTTCTTGTCATTCCTTAGACTCCCCCTAATGAGAGTCTTTGAAGTGGATATAGTATAGCGTAAAAACGTTTCCTTAGGCAAATATAAAAAAACAGGACTTAGCTATAGTTTTTGCCTATAGCCAAGCCCTTCACCCTAAATCGGTTCTCTCGCCCTTACTTCTCTCTTATACCAAGCCCTGTGCCAGCATAGCCTCAGCTACCTTCTCAAAGCCGGCTACATTGGCTCCAACCTCGAAGTTTCCTTCATGGCCGTAGCGCTTTGCCGCCTCGGATACGCTCTTGAAAATGTTTTGCATAATTCCCTTAAGCTTCTCATCCACTTCTTCAAAGCTCCAGGAAAGTCTCTGAGAGTTCTGGCTCATCTCCAATGCGGAAACGGCAACACCGCCGGCATTGGCTGCCTTACCGGGCATGTAAAGGAAGTGATTCTCCAGGAATACATCCACAGCCTGCTCATCGGAAGGCATATTTGCTCCCTCTGCAACGCAGAAGCAACCGTTCTTGATTAAGGTCTTCGCCTCTTCTCCATTTAACTCGTTCTGGGTTGCGCAGGGTAAAGCCACATCGCACTTTACACCCCAGGGACGCTCTCCTGCATGGTAGGTCGCTCCCGCAACACGGTCGGCATACTCGGAAATTCTGCCTCTCTTCACCTGCTTAATGTCGAAAAGCACATCCAGCTTGATGCCTTCCGGATCATACACATATCCGCCGGAATCGGAGCAGGTTACTACCTTACCCCCAAGGCTCTGTGCCTTCTGGATGGCATACTGAGCAACATTACCGGAACCGGAAACCACAATGGTCTTTCCCTTGATTTCCTTTCCTACGGACTTTAACATCTCATCCACAATGTAGACCAAACCGTATCCTGTAGCCTCCGGACGAGCCAGAGAGCCTCCGAAGGTTCTTCCCTTTCCGGTAAGTACACCCTCGTACAAATTGGTGATTCTCTTGTACTGTCCGTACATATAAGCCACTTCTCTTCCGCCTACACCGATATCACCGGCAGGAACGTCTTCGTTAGCTCCGATGTACTTATACAGCTCTGTGATAAAGCTTTGGCAGAAGCGCATAACCTCCGCATCGGACTTGCCCTTAGGATCAAAGTCCGCACCACCCTTACCGCCACCGATGGGAAGGCCGGTCAGGGAGTTCTTTAAAATCTGTTCAAAGCCCAGGAACTTCAGAATAGACTGATTTACGCTTGGGTGAAAACGGAGTCCTCCCTTGTAAGGTCCGATAGCAGAGTTAAACTGCACACGATAACCGATATTGATATGGTGCTTTCCCTGGTCATCTGTCCAAGGCACTCTAAAACTAATAATTCTTTCCGGCTCTACAAAACGCTCCAGTAAAGCATTTTTCCGGTAAAGCTCCTCATTGGCTGCCACAATAGGCTCCAAAGACTCTAAAATTCTCTTCGCTGCCTCTAAAAATTCTGCCTCATTGGAATGCTTCTTCTCCAGTGCCTGATAAACCTCACTTACATAGGACATAAACTTGCCTCCATTCTTTCCTCATTTACCGCTAAACTATAGCACTAAATCATTTTCAACTACAATAGGAAATATCTTGTATTCCGAAAAAGAATACTAATTGTTCCTTCCATAAAATCACGATAAAATATCTCGTAAAATAGAAGAGCAAGCGGGATGCAAAAGAAAGATTCGCGGCAACATTTTGCCTAAATATACTGATTCAGAATTTATGCTAAGGGTAGGAGGAAAAGCAATGTTAACTGCAGCTGAAAGAGAGAAAGTTTACTTTACCAGAGGCTTTCGAAACTTTTGTTTTCGTGCCGGAAAAGCCAACCCTCATTTTCTATTCTACCAATTCTTGAATATAATTTACTTTTGCTTTTTATTTCTTATCTGGTTTGCTATAAGCGAATTTAAGATAACTTGGTATACTAAATTATTGTTTTTTATTTGCTTCTCTAATATTATAATAGGTTATTTCTGGGGTGCTTGGTTAAAAATAATCATATTATTACATCTATTTAAGAGGACTCAAAAACAACAGAAGGAAACACAGAATTCTTCATCTGAGTGGTTAGAGATATTCCTTAAAAAAATCATTAATGGAGAGGTACTGGTCATTGACTTAGGTGATGGATTTGCTTTGTATCAAAAACAAAAATTAATTGTATTCTTTTATAAGGGATTTTTTTACGATATGGACTATTATGAAAAATTTAAAAAAGTATTTTTTGAGCCCGAGAGTGCAATTCAGCAGCTTAACAATAATAACAATATCCCTAAAGAGTAATTGGGATAAACAAAAAAACAGCCCCACTTTCGTGGAGCTGTTCTCATTAATCTACCTGGTATGGTAACAGAGCAATGTGTCTTGCACGCTTGATAGCGGTAGTGATTGCTCTCTGATGTAATGCACAAGAACCTGTAATTCTTCTGGGAAGGATCTTTCCTCTCTCAGAGATATACTTTCTTAATGTTCCTACATCCTTATAATCTACCGGCTTTACCTTATCTCCGCAGAATCCACAAACTTTCTTTCTGCTGCGGAAGCCTGCGCCGGCTCTTCTTGGTCTTGCTGAACTACTCTTATCTGACTTCTGAAATGCCATGGCTTTCCTCCTTCTATATTGCAGCTTAGCTGCTCTTCATCCTGAGGAAACCTTCCCTACCTAAGTGAAGGGGAGTCCCTCGTCCTCTACCCCATCAGGTATATTCATAAATCCTTCTCCAAGATCCTCTTCTCCACCGCCTACATAGGGGCCGGAAGAACGGGAATAGGAAGTATTGCCTCCCTGTCCTTTGCTGTCTGCAAACTCCTGGTCATCCACAATAATGTCTGTGGTATATACGGTTTGTCCGTCTTTGTTCTGATAACTGCCTGTCTGAATACTGCCGGATACCAACATACGCATACCTTGATGCATATACTTCTCTGCAAATTCTGCTCTCTGTCCGAAGGACACACAACGGATAAAATCTGCTGTAGGCTGTCCATCGTTTTGGTTTCTGCGGCCTCTTCTGTCCACGGCAAGAGTATATCTTGCAATGGCCATGCTGTTCTCACCCTGGGAATACCGAATTTCCGGATCTCTTACCAATCTACCCATCAGGATAACTCTGTTCATGTTTTACTCGCTTTCCGCTTGCTTATTCAGCTACTGCTTCTGCTGCAGGCTCATGCTTCTTTGTCTTAGCTGTTTCTTCTTCTGGCTTAACCACAAGATAGCGGATTACCGGTTCCATAATACGAACCTGGTCCTCGAGCTCGTTAGGAGTGTTTGCATCTCCTGTGAACGGGATGAAATAGTAGTAGGCTTCTTTCATGTGCTGAATTTCATAAGCCAGTCTCTTCTTACCCCACTCTTCGATAGGCTCTACAACAGTACCATTGTAACGGGTGATAAATCCCTTAATCTTTTCAATGGCTGCTGCTCTCTCCTCATCATCGAGCTTCGCACTGAGAACAACGCATAACTCATACTTGTTCATTCGCTTTTACCTCCTTTTGGTCTCTGGCCTTTCCTTTTGGAAAAGCAAGGAATAGTGATACAGCTAACAATGATAGCAAAGTTCTCTACTGATTGCAAGCATTAAAATTAGTCCACGTCAATAATATAAATCCTCTCCTTTGCCAGTCTCTGCAAAAGAGCATCTTCCGTATCGTCTGTATAGCCGCTGAACTTTCGAAAGGCCTCCGGGTTCAATATTTTCAGCATCACCACCGGATCCTCCGGCAGTTCATCCTCCTCATCGGAGAGGGCCGCTTCCTCTGCCCGTCTTTCTAAAAGTTCCTTGGTGGGAAGGGCATAAAGTGCAGACTTCTCGATTTCTTCCAAAGGCTTTTCTTCCAGGCTAAGCTTTCCTATAGTCCGAAAGCCGTAGGGGCTGTAAATGCTTTCCGCCACGGGAATCAGGAAGCAAAAGGGCTCTCCCTCCTCCTCTAAAAGAGAAAAGGCACGGCGAAGCAGCTCTCCCATAATCCCCTGCTTTCTCTTTTCTTTCTTGGTACCGATGGCATAGAGGTAGCTTGCCGTAAGCTCCTTTTTAAAGAAGGACATCCTGAAAGGGTTGATATGAAGCATGCCCACAATCTCTCCCTCTTCCTCCATGGCAAGGATTCTCTTCGGTCTTTTACGATAATAGTAGTCCACAAAGGCTTCCGAATCCTCCGGGAAAATCTCCCGATACAAGGCCTTCGTTCTTTCCTGTTCCGCCTCCGTTCGGAGAAGAAGAATTCTTCTACTCATACTCTTCTACGTCCTTCTCGTATTTATCCGTAAGATACTTCTCATAGCCCTGGAAATCCTTCTGCAATACCATGTATTTTCTGGCAAAGCCGATGGGATTATAGCTTTCCTTTGCCTTCCGAAGACCTTGCAGCCCCATATCATCCTCCCGGTTTACCAGCTTTGCCTGGGGGAATTCATGAAGCAGAAATTCCTGATTAATCACCTGATAAATTCCGGGGACATTGGGATTACCCTTTTCAATAGAGATGCTGGCCATTTCCTCTCTGGGATTATAGGCTCCGATGGAGAAAGCCTCCAGCTTTCCGTCTATAAAAATACCTCCGATGTAATGGTCTATAGCAAAGCAATTCTGTAAAACCTCGTGAATTCCCTTGATTTCGTATTCCAGGGTTTCCTCTCCGTTTCCCTCTTCCTTGACCCGATGGGTGTACCAACGATCTAAGAAATCCCAAACTGCCTGCTTTTCCAAACAGCGAATACTTCTATATTCCCAACGGCCCTCATATTCTCTCTTGAACTTGTTGACCAGATTCTTCTTCTTATGAAAACGCTTTCCCGGCAGGGTTCGTAGCTCCTCCGCATCATAGAGGTAGTCCTTGTAATCCTCCTCTTCCCGTACGATAAAGCGGGGATCCTCTTCCAAATGCAGGTACTTTACTGCCTCTTCATCCGCCAAATAAATCTTTAAAGGCTTCTTTAAAACCTGGTTAAAGTAGTCCTTAATCAAATCAAAATACTGAGGCAAATCCTCTTCGTCACAGTAGGGCGTGGCGGTATACTGCTCTCCGTCCTTCTCCATCAGAATAAAAAGAGCCTTGTCCTCCCACTCTGCAATACGGGTGTCACAATATTCCGCCCAGAGGTAGCTGTCCAAAGCGCAACTATCACAGGTTTTGTTCGGTCTTCGATAAAAATAAGGAGCAATACGGACGGAGTCCTCCACCCGTATTGGCTCAAATACCAATTTTTTCGCATCCAATGCCATATTTGTCCTTCCTTTCAGGAACTGCTTACTACTTGGGACATTTTACCACAGAATGCAAAAAAGCTTGTGAAAAAACGATAAAATTCCTCCTTTCTTTTGAAATTTTTCATTCTTGAGAAAGACTTCTCTGTAGACTCTCTCCAAAGCAACAACGTTGACCGGTCTTAGCCTTACCATAACAAAAGAAAGGGCCTCTGCCTAGACTCCATATTCGGATAATATCCGTATACGGATAAGGTTTTAGCCCTTTCTCTATTTATTTTTCTCCTACTGCCCTGATTAATTAATGGGAGAAATACGGCGGAAAGATGGAGCTTTCTGAGCCGGCTTTTTCCGAAGCATTCCCTCCATGATCTTATGATGCCCCCACTCCGTAAATCTCCAGTAGCTCCTTCGTATAGACTCCCTTTTCCCGATACAGTATCAATGGCGGTAAAATCCGAAGCTCTACAGAGGCTCCCCGTACCGCTTCCAAAAGGAAAAGCTTTGCCTCTCCCTCCACAAAGGAGTGCACCATCTGCAATCTTTTCGGCTCCAGACCCTTTTCCCGTAAAATGCTGATAATCTCCGCCATTCGTTTCGGCCGATGCACAAGATAAAACTTCCCCTTAGGGGCCAGTAAATATCTTGCCGCCTCTGAAACATCCGTAAAGCTACAGCTCACCTCATGTCTTGCAATATTTTTCTTTTCCAGCGGATTTTGCAGGTCTCCCTGCATATAGGGAGGATTTGCGGTCACCACCATAAAGGAAGAAGCCAGGCTTTTCCCCTCTGCCGTCCTTTGCTCTTGGATTTTGCAAAGGTCTCCCTCCAGGATATGGATTCGCTCCTCTTCATTTAAGGCTACGGATCTTCTGGCAAGCTCCACCGCCTCCCTTTGAATTTCGATTCCGTAAATGCTTTTCGCCTCTGTTTTTGCCGCCAAAAGCAAGGGCACAATTCCGTTTCCGGTACAGAGATCGAAGACTCTTCCTCTCTTTACTCCCTGCTTTGCAAAATTCGCCAAAAGCACCGCATCCGTTCCATAACAAAAGGCTTCCGAATCCTGAATAATCCGGTAGCCCTTGCATTGTAAATCATCTATTCTTTCCATGAACAAATCTCTGCTCTTTTCCTTATAAGTCCTGTATTCGTTTCAAAGCCGGGCTTTCTGTCCTCTTTATCCTATTTCCCTATGAAAACCATACTTAGGCTTCGTCTTTTCTCCGTCTTGGCTTAAACTTCAGTTCCGAAACCTCATACTCCCGAAGCTCCTTCTCATCTTCCTTTTCCAAGTTTACAATCAGCTTTACCTTCTGGTTTAAGACGGAAACGGAAACCACCTCTCCCTTTAAGCCCTCCTTGGTGGTGGCATAGTCTCCCACCGCCGGCAGCTTGGAGTTTAAGAACTCATAAACCTCTTCTTCATTTTTCAAACAACACATCAAACGACCGCAGACCCCGGAGATACTGCTGGGGTTTAAGGATAGGCCCTGCTCCTTTGCCATCTTGATGGACACCGGAACAAACTCCGGAAGATAGCTGTGACAGCACAGAGGCCGACCGCAGGAGCCGTAGCCTCCCAGAAGCTTGGTCTCGTCTCTTACCCCCACCTGTCGAAGTTCGATTCTGGTACGAAAAATCGCTGCCAAATCCTTCACCAACGCACGGAAATCCACCCTGCCGTCCGCGGTAAAATAGAACAATGCCTTTCCCCGGTCAAAGGTATATTCCACGTCAATCAGCTTCATTTCCAGCCCATGCTCTTGAATCTTCTTCCGGCAAATCTGAAAAGCTTCCCTTTCCTTCTCATGATTTACTTCGTACTGCTTCCGGTCCTCCTCTGTGGCCTTTCTGAGAATTTCCTTAAGAGGCATCACAATCTTTTCCTCCGGAAGCTCCTTATTGGCCATCAAAACTTCTCCGTATTCCACGCCTCTGGAGGTTTCCACCACGGCAAACTCTCCCCTCGTAAAGCTTATGCCCTTGGGAGCGAAATAATATACCTTTCCCGCGGTTCGAAACTTTATTCCAATTACCTCTGTCATCTATAACCCTTTCTTTATGGCTTTTTTGGCTTTCTTTATGGCTTTTCTATAATTATGTATTGGATAAAAACAAAAAGAAATCTAAAATCTGATAGTTTTGGGCAACATTTACCGCCCGTCCTTCTTTATAGCGTTCTATATATTCTCCCCACTGCCCCAGTGTCCAATAGGAATATTTTTCCGCCATGGCCGTAATGCTCTCTCTGGCACTCTGCCCATAAAGCAAATGATGGTCTTTCGTGCTTTTATAGCATAACACATCCCGTAAAATAATATCAAGAAAACAGTAGAGCTCTTGCCCGTCCAGCTGTCCCAGCTCCTCCGCGTATTTCTGCATTTCCTCCTGCTTCTTATGGGCAATCTCCTTTAAAAAGGCGGGTAAGGCACGAAGAGCCGGAATTTCCTGTAGCAATTTCCACTGCTTTTCTATGGGCATATCCCCCACATAGACTCGAACCACACGGCTCAAAACGGTGTCTAAAAGCTTGTTTTCATTTTCGCAAAGGAGAATCATGATAACATGCTCCGGAGCTTCCTCCAGGGTTTTTAAAAGGGCATTTTGGGCCTCCACCGTCATCTTATCGCTGTGGCAAAGCACGTAGACCTTGTACTGCCCTTCCTTCGGGGAAATGTCCACCGTCCCCTTCACTTCCTGACGAATCTGATCAATGGAAATGCTGGATTTCTTCTCTCCGTTTTCCTTCTCCTGATAATCCACAAAAATCAGATCCGGATGCTCTTCCTTTTCAATGCGAAGACTCAGACTGTCCTCCGACTCTTCCTTTTCACTATAAAAATCCGGCCGGTCCTCTGTGCTTTCTTCTTCCAGGGGAAGGCTGAACTGCTTTTCCGGTTCTTCCTTCTTACTTTTATGAAAAAGCCGTACCACAAAGTCCTTCGCCATCTGACGAAGCAAGTCCTCTTCCTGCCCAATCACAAGATAAGCATGATGGATTCGATGATCCGGTATGGAAATCCCCTTCATTCCTTGCCTTTTCCTCTTCCTGTTCTCTTCTTATCACAATCGGATGACCCGCTACAGCCCTCTTTCCGTCCCCGATTTTATATCCGCCAGAATTTCTTCCACACATTTGTCAAAATCAAGATTGTGATAGCGTTTCTTAATGCCGGCTTCCCGAAGCTTTTCCTCCGAAAAATCCTTATTATCCGCCTGAAAACGTCTTTCCAGCTCCTCCAGAGCCTTGGGATCATTCCCCTGCTCCCGAGCCTTGGCTCGACTTAGGCGAAGCTCATCCTCCAGCTCAATATAAACAGGCTGAATAAATTCCTGTCCCAGATAATCTTTAATACTGTTGTAGCTTTCCAAGGTTCCGATGCAGAGAAAACCCTTGCCTTTCTCCCGAAAATCTTCCTCATAAGCCGTACCGTAATACCAAAGTCCAAAGGCAGTATCATAGCTGCGGCTTTCCATCATTTTCCCCTCTGAAAGAAGCTTTAAAAACTCCTCTTCCAAAAGAAAATGATATTCCTCCCCCTCCTTTTCCATGGGGCGCATAGGCCTGGTGGTATAAGGAATAATCCTTTTTAAGTCGCTTCTTTTCACCAGCTCTTGGAAAATGCTATCCTTTCCTACAGCGGATTTTCCGCAGATATAGTATATCATTGCTCCTCATTCTCCTAAGGCTGGCCCGGGCCCTGATTGTCTCCGCTATCATCCGCAGACTTGGGTCCTTCTCCCACTACCGCATCATCAGAGCTATGACTCTTACTGCTTTTCTGACCGACCGTAGATTCCTTCGTTGCTGCCGTACTGCTCTTTTTACCGCTTTGACTCTCCAAGGTGGGAGATTCCCCGATGCTTTCCTTGTTGCCCTTACCGGAGGAACTGCTTTCCTCTTTGGAGGCGGAATCTTTTCCGGATTCCTTCGTAGATTCCTTGGTACTCTCCTTATTGCTTTCCTCGGATTTGGTCGATGTTTCTTCCTCCGAGCTTTCTTCCGTAGTCTTTTCCGTCCTGGCTTCCGTTTCTTTCTTCTTGCTCTCTTTGGCGGCTTCCGTAATCAAAACCGCTTCCTTACTGCTCTCTGAGGCAGCTTCCGTCGCCTTTAAATTCGGTAAAGAAAAGCCTGCAATATTCTTGAAAAACAAAAAGCAAACCACGATAGCCACAATGGCCAGGGATAAGGCGAAAAGCAGCTTCAGAATATCCCCGATAAAATTGGCTTCCTCCTCCACATGCTGCTCACTTCTTCTTTTCTTTCTATGATCCTTCATACCTAATCTATAACCCCTTTGCAAAAAACATTTTTCCTTAGAATCTTGCATATTTTAACATGAAAATGCAGAACAATCTATGAGGAACTAAGCCCAAGATTTAACTTACCTTTATTACTTCTATATTTTATGTAAAAAAGGAATTTCCTCTTCAAAATACTTTAAAAGATTTTCCTCTTTAAAATACTTTAAAGGAATTTCTCCTTTACTTCTCCGGAAGAAACAATCTTCATGCTGTCCTCTTGGCAACGCACGGAAAGAGAACCGTCCTCTAAAATCGCCTCTACCCTTCCTCGATATTCCTGATGGTTTTCCGTGAAGAGGATATCCTTAGTTAATAAGATATTTTCCTTCCTATACTCTTCTTCCACCTTGTCCTGATCTAATAGAGAAAAATAGTGAAACAGGATAGAAGCAAGAAACTGATTTCGGTTTATAGTTTCCTTCTTTTTCTCATGATAATCAAACAATGTTCCGGCAATGCCGGAAAGCTCCTGGGGAAATCCGGATTCCGGAAGAAAAAGATTAATCCCGATACCCATAATACAATAGGCTAAAGAAAAAGAATCGCTAAGCTGTCCTTCAGCTAAGATTCCCACAAGCTTTTTTCCTTTATAAAACAGGTCATTCACCCACTTAATGGAAAGCTCTATATCAAAAACCTCCTTCACGGCACGTTTTACCGCAACAGCTGCATGACAGGTTAGAACCAATGGGTTCTTGTTTTCTCCCCTTGGCTTGGTCAAGATACTGAAATACAGGCCAGAGCCCTTGGGAGAAAGAAAGGATTTACCCATCCTACCCCGTCCGGCAGTTTGATAATCGCTAAGAAAAACGGTACCTTCCAAAATATGGGAAAAAATATCTTCTTCATAGGGAAGCTTTTGAATTCTTCTTTTACATTCCGTATTGGTGGAGTCAATTTCATCAAATAAAAGTACATGAGGTTCCAAAGATAAGCATCCCTGA
Source organism: uncultured Oribacterium sp. (assembly GCF_902481605.1). NCBI lineage: Bacteria > Bacillati > Bacillota > Clostridia > Lachnospirales > Lachnospiraceae > Oribacterium > uncultured Oribacterium sp. Next base: position 41,091 of record NZ_CABSXI010000017.1, read on the forward strand.
TTTCTTGCCTGATAAAAACGCAATATTTCTGTAGAAGATAAGGGCTCCATAATTCCTCCAAATTTCTATATAACATCTGATTATTATGAATACAAATATATGAATATAAATATATGAACATAAACTATTTGAAATCCACAATAAATTTATATACAAAAAAATCCCAAGAACATCTTGGGATACCGTGACGCCAACGAGAATCGAACTCGTGATACCACCGTGAAAGGGTGGTGTCTTAACCGCTTGACCATGGCGCCATAACTCTATAGTAGAGCGAAAGGCGAAGACCGGATTTGAACCGGTGATCAGGGTGTTGCAGACCCACGCCTTACCACTTGGCTACTTCGCCACACATTCTCTTGTCTTAGCGAAGAGAAATGGGAAACGCCTCCAGATGGACTCGAACCAACGACACCGCGGTTAACAGCCGCGTGCTCTACCGACTGAGCT
>NZ_CABSXI010000018.1:0-39714 GCF_902481605.1 uncultured Oribacterium sp.
GGCGTTGGATAAAATACACCCTTGCCTTGCAATATAACCCATATATCATCAGAGTGATGATGATAATGTTTTGGTAAGGTTTGACCAGGTTTAATAACCCATACTGAACCACCTGTGGAATCAGTTTGATAAAATGGCGTCCTAACAGCATTCTCCAAACTTTCAACTTTCACAAGTTCCATATCAAAAACACGTTGATTACTCATAATACCCTCACCTTTCATCAATTAACGACTAACGAGTTCCTGAAGCATATTCACCCATATTTACATCAAGCACTGCTCTCACCGGTTGAATTAGAGAATCCTCATAATGCAATGTCCATTGAACATTTGAATCCAATTCTCCATTCTCTAGGCCGCTAATAGTATCACCATCACCCACAGGATTGTCATTTTCTAAAATAAAATACAGCATATTATATGCATGAATAACTACATCATCAGGATTTATACCATGAAAGTGATACTGTACATCAGGCAAGAATAAGGTGCTCATCCCCACCGAGTCAACCATCATGTCATCTGTTCCCTGAATGTTAAAATATCGCACATTAACTGCATAATCAATAAAACGAGTTACAGCCTTATCTGGATAATTTTCAATCGATTCACGACTTAAAAACTTACGAGATGGACCAAAGACAACGGCCTTACAAGCCGGATATAATTCTAACAAAGCATCTACATACTTTACGAGCATATCAGCACGCTGTTTTGACTCTAAACCAGCAGCTAACATATCCGTAGCAAATACTCTATATTCGCACTCTGCCAACAAGTCATCTACATTGGGACAATTCCATACCTGACTACGATCAAAATCGTCTAATACAGGCTTATCAATTTTCTCACATTTTGTAATCATCAATGTTGGAGGAACCTCTGCATCATTATCCTCATAATGCACCTTATAATTCTGAGGTGCAAAACCAGCTGAATCCGCCCCATAACTAAAACAATCTACAGTGCCTAAGTGCTTTGTAAATACCTCAACCATATGCTCACGGTCAAGTATATCACAATGCTCCGCCATCAGCAACTCAACAAAAAATATACCACCAGGACGACCTGAAGTATCCGTTAAATCCTGTTTAAATACTTGGCTCATAGTCTCTCTCCTATTAATATCAAGAAAGTCCAAAATACTGCTATATATTCTCCTACAAATTATCTCTAGATATAAGCTTTTTATTTTCTAAGGATTTTATAAGGTAAATGAATTATATCCTGCTTCGGATTTAATTCGGTCGAATTCGACTGAATTAAAATTTAGATTATAAACCTTCTCTCACCTTATACAAAATAAATAATATATTATTACCTAAATTATACAATAAATCTGGCTTCAGATATCCATTCCATCGCCCGATTGAACCATGGAATATCATGTTCTTTCACTTGTAAATGCTTGTTATTCAGATTGGCCACTTTTTTGTATCTGACGGTATTGTCATAAAAAGTAACACTATCACATAAAGGCACTACGTCTTTTAGCATTTTCAGGGAGGCTTCATAGCGCCTTCTGATGTCTTCCTCTTTGATGCCGTGTCCACCTTCCGTTACTCTTTTTGCCACCCGCTCAATGGCCAGTTCAGGACTTTCTAAACCGATGTAACACATTTTCACGAAAAATCCCTGTTCCTTTGCGGCTTGGATGGTTTTCACAATGGAAATACCGGAGAGGGTAGTTTCCTGGTTAAAGGAAGTACCGGATTGAATACAGCGATTAATTTTATCTACGGCAATGCGCATGGATTTAAACTGGGCTTTTTCGTCTCGCCAGTCCCAACCATTGATAAATAAGATTTCGTCCGCATTAATCCGTTCTCCAAGCTCTGCCTGTTTTAACAAGCTGTATAATGTGGATTTTCCGGCTCCGTTAACGCCTGCAAAGATTGTATATCTCTTATTATTTTCCATTGGCCTGTTCTTTCCTTTTCAGCAAATCTTCTTGTTGTTCCTGAAGAAATAATTCAGATAGGGTCATATAGAACTTGAATGCATCAGCATTTTCAAAATCGATTTCGTCAAACAAAATCATATTTTCTGGAGATAGTGTTTTCCGACACTGCTGATATAAATGCTGAAGCTTATCTTTCAAATCTGTATGCTTTTCGGGCATCGTTTATCCTCCTCTTTATAAAGAAAAGTGGATGTTTTCGTCTGGTGTTTTACCGCAATTCTCTTATAGTAATTTTCCTACAACAATTTTCTTACAACAACTCTTTTATAATAATTCCTTCACCATCTCTTGCAATAGCGGCACATTTCTTTCCATAAACCAGGGATTTTTATTAATCCATCCATAGTTTAGAGGGCTGGGATGCACCAAGGGAAAATTCAGTATTTCCGAAGAAGTCTGTCCTGACAGAAGAGAACTTGTCCCATTGTCTTTTTCCCATGCTTCTCCGTAAGGATACAGTAAGTCTTTCAGGGGGAGCTTTGCGCCCTTCGGATCATAGTGGGCAATGGCGTATTTTCCAATCAAAATCCGAAGTTTTACTTTGGGAAGAAGTGTGGCTACCGCGTCATGGTATTTTCGCATAAAGGGGCGTGGCGGAAGATCCCCACCCTTTCCTTTTCCCGGATAGTAAAAGTCCATAGGGATAATGGAGATGGATTTGCCGTAAAAGATTTCTTCGGAAATGCCCATCCACTCCATCAGGCGTTTTCCGGAAAGGTCGTGGAAGGGGATGCCGGATTCCTCCACCTTCCTGCCGGGAGCCTGCCCCACCAGAAGAATCCGGGACTCTTCATGGAACTGAAAAATGGGAGGAATGCCCCGTTCTGTATAGCTTTGATTTTCCGGAAGGGCCTTGATTTCCGCAACAAGCTCTTTCAGTGCTTTATTATTCTGTTTCATCAGCTAAACTTTCTCCATTTTTTTATCAAATAAGTCTAGTTATTTTTTCTCAATAGTAGACTGTTCTCTCTTCTTCAAAAACTTGAATCAAGCGTACTTTTTATATACCGGGCTTTTTCTCTTTCCGAAGCTAGGCTGAAGATTTTCCTTATGCAATCCCGCTCAAATCATAGTCAGAAAGATATTTCGCCGCGGTATCGCAGATTCCTCTAAGGCAGCTCTCCTGGAAGGGACTTTCCAGACCGGCATTCTTTAAAAGCTTTGTGAAAACCACGGAACCGCCCTGCTTGGTATAAGCCATATAGTGCTGCCAAGCTTCCTTTTGATCCTTCTGAATCAAGTTCCAGAATTGCAGAGCAACGGTTTGTGCCAGGCAGTAGTCGATGTAGTAGAAGGGAGAAGAGTAGATGTGGCTCTGTCTCTGCCAGCCCTCTCCCTCACTATAGAAAGGAATTTCTCCATCCAGCTTTAACCAAGGCTGATAAATCTGCACCAGCTCCTTCCATTTGGCGTGTCGCTCTGCAGGGCTAAGCTCCGGATTTTCGTATACGATATGCTGAAAATGATCCACCATGGTACCGTAGGGGATAAAGCTTAAAGCGTCTGCAAGATGAGAGTAGTTGTATTTTCCGGCATCCTCTCCGAAGAATTCCTGGGAAAATGCCTCTGCAAAGAATTCCATGGACATGGAGTGGACTTCACAGGCCTCAAGGCTTGGCCAAATGCACTCAAAGGGCACTCGATTGCGATTCAGGTAAGCGGCAAAGGCATGACCTGCCTCGTGGGTAATCACCTCAATATCATGCTGGGTTCCATTGAAGTTGGCAAAGATGAAAGGTGTCTTGTAGTCCTGGAAGGAGGTACAATATCCTCCACCTTGCTTGCCCTTGGTGGAGAGTAGATCCATTAACTCATCATCAATCATGTGGTTAAAAAATTCTGACGTTTCCGGAGAAAGCCAGTCATAGAACTTCTTTCCGGAGGCAACAATCTCGTCCGGATTTCCCTTTGGCTTCGGATTTCCGGAGCGGAATTCAATGGCCGCATCCGCATAGCTTAGGGGATAGGATTTTCCAAGCCGCTTTGCCTGTCTTTCGTAAATCTTTGCGGCAACGGGCACCACATACTTCTGCACAGCCTCACGGAACTTTTGCACATCTTGCTTGTCGTAGCAGTTTCTTCTCATCCGGTAATAGCCAAGCTCGGTAAAGTCGGTATAGCCCAGCTTCTTCCCCATTTGATCCCGAAGATGCACAAGCTTGTCATACAAACGGTCCAGCTCTTCCTGATTGTCCTTATACCACTGTCCTTCCGCCTTCCAAGCGGCCAGTCTTCTGGCATCATCCTTGTCATTTTTAAAGGGAGACATCTGGGAAATGGTGTAGATTTTTCCTTCAAAGGGAATCTGTGCACCGGCCAGAAGCTTTTCATAGGCGGTAGTCAGCTCATTTTCCTCCTGCAACATGGGGATGATTTCCGGGGAAAATGTCTTTAAGTCGATTTCCGCGTTCAGGAACATGATGTTCCCATATTTTTTGGCAAAATTATCTTTAAAGGGAGAGTCTAAAAGGGCCTTAGTCCATTCCTGATTAAATTCCTGAATCTGAGGATAGGCATTGTTCCAATAGTTTTCTTCCTCATCGTAAAACTTATCTTCCGTATTAATGGAGTGGCGAACCTGGGCAAGGCTGGACATGGTGAAAACATGGCCTTGCAGCTTTTCATTTTCCAAGAAAAGAGCCTCCGCCTCTTCGAAATCCTTGGCTTCCTTCAGCTTTTGAATCAACGCCTTCATTTCCTCTTTAATGCTTTCCACGGAAATGCGCTCATAGGGCATATCTTTAAATTTCATTTTTTATCCTCCAATAGATTAGCCAACGAGATAAACATCTTGATAATAAGACCATTTTTCCGGTCGGTCAATGGGGGAGGGAATTCGGTCGGGGCTGAGGGAGAAGCCCGGAAGAACTGTGGCGGGCAGAGGAGTGAAGGCTCGGAAACCTTTAGCCGGGGGGGAGGCAACGAGATATCGCACACTTTGCGAGGGATACTCGATATAAGCAAAAAAATCACCCGAACCAAAAAGCCCGGGCGATGGAGGGATAGCATAATGAAATCTATAGTTTCCTGAATTGCTTTTATATTTAGCTCTATAGCATAGCTTTATAAGTGAAGTATGCAATTTGATTTTAGGAAGAGCCTTATAACTTGAACTTTGCCAAAAGCTCTTCCATGTTTTGTACCTGATCGAAAAGCTTTGCGCTGCTGGCGGCGGACTCTTCCGCAGTAGCGGAGTTATGCTGTACCACAGCGGATACCTGTTCCAAGCCCTGGGCAATTTCTTCCACGGATTTGGACTGGCTCTGAGAAAGGCTTGCGATTTCCGTAATCTTCTCATGCATTTCCTGAGAACGCTTCACAATCTGTGCTAGGGACTTTGTGGCTTCCTCAGTCATTTGAGAACCGGTCTCGATGGAGCGGACGGTGTTTTCAATGAGGGCGGTGGTGTTCTTTGCCGCCTCTGCGGATTTTCCGGCAAGGTTTCTAACCTCATCCGCAACCACGGCGAAGCCACGGCCGAATTCTCCGGCTCTTGCCGCCTCAACGGCTGCATTTAAGGCTAAGACATTGGTCTGGAACGCAATGTCGTCAATAGTATGAATAATGTTGCTGATTTCCTGAGCGGTATGGTTCATTTCGCTCATGGAGTCATTTAAGGCATTCATTTGTGTACTGCTGGACTCCAGCTCCGTCTCTGTGGTTTTGGAAAGGAGAGCGGCATTTTCCGCATTGTCTGCATTGTTTCGTACCTGATCGGATACGGCCTGAATGGTAGCGGAAAGCTCTTCCAAGGAGCTGGCCTGTTCAGCGGCTCCTTGAGAAAGCACATCGCTGCCATGGGAAACTTCCTTGGCGGAGGCATTGACCTCTTTAGAGGCATTGTCAATTTCCTGCAAGGTGCTCTTCAGCATGGACTGGATAGTCTTCAAGGAATCGCAGATGGCGGAATAATCTCCCTTGTACATCTTCGGGCAAGCGGCTTCATCCCGGAAATTTCCGGCAGCCATATTGCCTAAACGGCTTACGATATCCGCAATAACGGACTTTAAGTGGGCATTCATATCCTTAATGGCCTTTACGGTGCTTCCCACCTCGGTTTCATCTACGGGAAGAGCCAAATGGGTATTCATCAGCTCACCCTGAGAAAGTCCCAGCATACAATTTTTGATAGCAAGGAGAGGCTTCATCAGCTCTGTCCGAACGAAGAACACGGTTATGAGTACGAAAATAATGGTGGGAATCAGGAGGAAAAGGCTGAGAAATTGGGTCAGGGCCGCCATTTGTTCTGCAGCATGACTCTCTCCCTGGGTTCTTTCCGCTACCTCATCATAAAGAGTGTCATAGTCATCGGAAACCGCCTGCTCCTTCTCCTGATAGTCCTTACTGTAGAGTAAGTCCAAGGCTCCCTTAAGATCTCCCTGTTCCACCATGGTAAAGGACTGAGCCTCTAAACCGGCAAGATAGGTAGAGGCATCGGACATTCCCTTTAAGGTGGCCTCTTCGGACTCGCTTAAACCGTATTTATGCATGACCTCCACGGCATTTTCCCGGTTTTTATCCACGGTCAGTTCCTTGTTGTAAGCATCTAAATAAGCCTTATCGCCTGTTGCGGCATAGGCTCTGGAGGTTTTACTCAGGGTAACACTACCATCGGAATAGTCTCCGGCAGCCACGGTTAATTCAAACTGCTCCTTTATAAGCTCTGTAGCTTTTTTGCTTTGCACCTTATTTACTACACCGGCAAATGCGGTAAGGAGCAAAAGCAGAATACTCCCAATCGAAAAAAAGGCTAATTTAGTGGACTGGTTCCATCTCTTTTTCATAATCCCCTCCTAGGATGAGTCCAATATCTTGGTCTTCATTGTTTTTGCATACTATTCTGCATACTAACAGTTTAAGATAATGGTATTTTGCTTACGGTTCTGTGTAAGTATTAGATTATCGGCAAGATACAAAATTAATTAAGCCCTAAACTAAGACAAAGAGTAAATAAGAATAAATATTATTTTTTATGGCTTTGTTAAAATTATACAAATGGATGAAAAGGGAAAGAATCTTTCCGTCTATAGAAAAGCCCTTAGGAATGGGGTATACTAAAAAACAGAACAAATAGAGGTTAAAGGCAGAAAGCAATGTCACAAACCCTCAGCAGAACAAAAGGATAAGACATAAAGGAGGCAGAAGATGGCTTGTACAACGATTTTGGTAGGAAGAGAGGCATCCTACGACGGATCCACCATGATTGCAAGAAACGAGGATTCCGGCTCAGGATCATTTTCCCCTAAGAAGTTTATAGTGGTGGAACCCAAAGACCAGGGTGAGACTTATACCTCGGTACTGTCCCATGTGACCATTCCCCTTCCTAAGAATCCCCTTCGCTATACCTGCATGCCCAATGCAGTGGCGGGAGAAGGCATCTGGGGTGCAGCAGGGGTAAACAGTGAAAATGTTTCCATGACCGCAACGGAAACCATTACCAGTAATGAACGAGTGCTCTCCGGAGACCCTTTGGTAGTGTATAAGAAGGCGGAAGACGGAGAAGAGGAGCAAATAGGCGGAATCGGTGAAGAGGATTTAGTTACTTTGGTGCTTCCTTACATTCACTCTGCAAGAGAGGGTGTGCTTCGTTTGGGTGAGCTGCTGGAGCAGTACGGAACCTACGAGATGAACGGCATTGCCTTTTCCGATTCTGAGGAAATCTGGTGGCTGGAAACCATTGGCGGACATCACTTCATTGCCAGAAGAGTGCCGGACAATGCCTATGTGATGATGCCAAACCAGCTGGGGATTGACTACTTTGATTTTGAAGATGCCTTTGGGAAGCAGGAAGAATATATCTGCTCTAAGGATTTAAAGGAATTTATTAGGAAAAATCATTTGGATCTTCGCTTTGAAGACGAAATCGAAAAGACCGGGGGAGACTGGATTAATCCAAGAGAGTGCTTCGGCTCCCATTCCGATGCGGACCATGTGTATAACAGCCCAAGAGCCTGGTATATGGCAAGATATTTTAACCGAAATACCTTCCGTTTCGAAGGGGAAAATGCGGAGTTTACCCCGGAATCCGATGACATTCCCTGGTGTCTATGCCCGGAATTAAAGATTACTCCGGAGGATGTAAAATATATCCTTTCTGCACATTTTCAAGGCACTCCCTACGACTGCTACGGAAAATACGGGGAGGAAAAGGAAAGAGGAAAGTACCGTCCTATCGGGATTAGCAGAAACAATTTCCTAAGCCTTACCCAGATTCGTCCGAATGTGCCTAAGGAATATGCGGTTTTGGAATGGGTATGCTTCGGCTCCAACACCTTCAACGCCTTTGTGCCCTTCTATGCCAATATCGATAAGACTCCGGAATACTTTGCCAATACGGAAAAGCGGGTAACTACGGAAAGCTTCTACTGGGCAAATCGCATTATCGGCGCTTTGGCAGACAGCCAATATAGCCACTGCCGATCCCATATTGAACGTTACCAGAGCAAGGTGCCTACTAAGGCATATACGATTATGAAGACCTTTGAAGAAGAGCTGGAAAAGCACGGAAAGAAGAAAAAAGGAATTGCCTCCCTATTAGAAGAATGCAATGAAAAGATAGCGGACATGGTAAAGAAAGAAACCGAAGACGTACTGGATAAAGTACTCTATGAAGTCAGCTGCCAGATGAAGAACGGCTACGGAAGGTCGGATGCTTAAAAGCCAATTACCAAAGAACTTTTTTGGGGAAAAGCCCTACTCCCCTTGCCAGTTCTTCCGCTTTCCCCTTATAATAGGTGGGAAAAAGCCATTTTGTAGAAAAGTTCCGAAATATCGGAAGCAGAGAGGGGAAAAATGATTGCAGCAAGTAATGTAACCTATCGTGTAGGGAAGAAGGCCCTTTTTGAAGAGGTCAATATCAAGTTTACGGAGGGGAACTGTTATGGGGTAATCGGTGCCAACGGTGCCGGTAAGTCCACCTTGTTAAAGATTTTATCCGGAGCCTTGGAGCCCAGTTCCGGTGAAGTCATCATTACCCCGGGACAGCGCTTGTCCGTATTGGAACAGGATCAGTTTAAATATGATGCTTATCCCGTACTTAGCACTGTAATCATGGGAAATAAGCGTTTGTATGAGGTAATGCAGGAAAAGGATGCTCTCTATGCAAAGGCGGATTTTTCCGACGAGGACGGTATCCGTGCAGCAGAGCTGGAAGGGGAATTTGCCCAGATGGACGGCTGGAATGCGGAGTCCGATGCGGAGACCATGTTAAACGGCTTAGGAATCGGCCCGGAGCTTCACCACAAGATGATGAACGAGTTAAAGGGTTCCGAGAAGGTGAAGGTTCTTTTGGCTAAGGCGCTTTTCGGAAATCCGGACATTCTGCTTTTGGACGAGCCTACCAACCACTTGGATTTGGGCTCTATCGAATGGCTGGAGGACTTCCTCATTAACTTTGAAAATACCGTCATTGTAGTCAGCCATGACCGTTACTTCTTGAATAAGGTTTGTACCAATATTGCGGATATTGACTATGGAAAGATTACGCTCTTTGCCGGAAACTATGATTTCTGGTTTGAGTCCTCTCAGTTGATTGTTCGTCAGCAGAAGGAAGCCAACCGAAAGAAGGAAGAGAAGATCAAGGAATTGCAGGAATTTATCCAGAGATTCTCCGCAAATGCTTCCAAGTCCAAGCAGGCGACCTCCAGAAAGCGTGCCTTGGAGAAGATTGAGCTGGATGACATTAAGCCATCCTCCAGACAGTATCCTTACATCCAGTTTAAGCCCAACCGTGAAATCGGAAATGATGTTTTGGAAGTGAACAACCTGACCAAGACCATTAACGGTGTAAAGGTTTTGGACAATATCAGCTTTATCTTAAATCGTACCGATAAGGTAGCTTTGGTTGGACCTAACGAATTGGCAAAGACTGTACTGATGCAGATTCTTGCAGGGGAAATGGAGCCGGATTCCGGAGACTATAAGTGGGGTTTAACCACCAGTCAGTCCTATTTCCCGAAGGACAATACCAAGGAATTTGATTCCGAGGACACCATTGTGGAATGGCTTACCCAGTATTCTCCGGACAAGGATACCCAGTTCGTAAGAGGGTATTTGGGAAGAATGCTCTTTAAGGGAGATGACGGTGTAAAGAAGGTCAATGTCCTTTCCGGAGGAGAGAAGGTTCGTTGTATGCTTTCCAAGATGATGATTTCCGGATCCAATGTCTTGATTTTGGATGAGCCTACAGACCACTTGGATATGGAAGCGATTTCCGCCTTGAACGACGGCTTAAAGAACTTCCCCGGTGTAATCATCTTTGCTTCCCGTGACCATCAGGTTGTGGAAACCACCGCAAACCGTATCATGGAAATCATTGACGGAAAGCTTATTGATAAGCTCACCACTTATGATGAGTACCTGGCATCTGATGAGGAAATCAAGAAGAGATTTACCTTTACTCTCTCTGAGGAAGATGCAGGGGATAACTAAAAAGAATTTGAATAGTGAGAAGCTTTGGGAGTCCAGAGCTTGGGAAAATGGCGGTAATGGCGATAAAGAAATGGCATTACCGCTATTTTTAAACTTGCATGGTATAATGAACTACAGTTTAAAATGGAATTATATTCAGGAGAATGAGCAAAAGAGAAGGTGATTTGATGAAAGAATCGGTAGAAAACAAACTGAATAACATTCATGAACTGGAATTTACCCTATTTTGTATTGAAAGTTTAGCAGAAGCTTTGCATAAGGATGGAGCAAGTGTTTATCAGGGGCTTAGCAGTGGAAAGAACTTTTTGCAGAACTATATCATACCGGAATATGAGGTGCTTCATACCCAAGGAAAAGAATATATCCTTCAGGAGCTTTTGTCTGTGATGAAAGAATGGGGGGTGCAGCTATGAATGCCCATCCCGTTCTTTTACAAAAAAAATACGCCCGCATTATAGCAGGCTTTGCAGAGAAAGAAAAAATGTCTTTAGAAAATGCCTTGGATTTTTTTTATAAATCTGAGCTGTATCAACTCATTAGCCAAGGCATTTCTGATATGCATTGCAGAAGTGACTTATATCTGATTGATGAGTTGGAAGAAGAATATAAGGATTCTCAAAGAAATTAGTAACGCTATTCCTTCCACTGCAAATGATGTAACGCTCCTTCCTTACTTAAGAAAGGAAAATTCTGCTGTCGAAGGGCTTCATATAAAATGATGGCTACAGAATTGGAAAGATTTAAGGAGCGAGCTTCCTCCAGCATAGGAATGCGGATACACTGCTCTTCGTTGTCCACCAGAATTTCCTCCGGAATACCGGCGGATTCCTTTCCAAAGACAATGTAATCATTGGGAGAAAAGGAGACCTCCGTATGGGTTTTATGAGCCTTGGTGGTGGCGTACCAAACCTTGGGAAGGGCAATCTTTCTTTCCTCCTCCACACCTGCCATAAATTCCTCATAGGAAATGTATTCCCGAAGCTTTAACAAAGGCCAGTAATCCATGCCGGCTTTTTTGATATTTTTATCATTCAAAATAAAACCGTAGGGCTTAATCAGGTGCAGGGTACTTTTGGTTGCCACGCAGGTTCTGCCAATGGCTCCGGTATTAAAAGGAATTTCCGGTTCATGTAAAACGATATTCATAAAGTCTCTCCGATTCTATCCATTATCTTTATGGTTCAGCATATAATATTCTTGGTAATTTGCGGTTCACAGGACTTAGGAACCAAGCTTTGCCGCCACTTTTTTGGCAATGGAATCCGCCAGAATTTTCTTTTTCTTTGCAGTATTCTCTTCCTTTTCGGAAGCGGAACCTGCTGCGGGCTTTCCTTCAATAGCCAAATGTCCGATAGCCTGATATTTTACAGTCTGGTATTCATTTTCATTGCTTTTCCAGTTGGGGCAGTGAGAACGGCTACCCTCCTGCCACATCTTGGCAATTTCATCTTCATCAAATTCGGCCATGCACTCATAGTCTTCCTCTTCATCGTCAAAAGCCAAATTTCTGCATAATTCACATTCACACATGGACTAAACCTCCAAACTTTTCTTCACCGTTGCTTTCTTTGCAGCAGTCTTTTACTTTTCAACAGCCTTATTTTCAACTGTTTTCTTTTCAACAGCCTTCTTTTCAACAGCCTTCTTTGCAGCAGCCTTTTTCTTTCCCACAGTCTTGTTGCCCACAGTCTTCTTCACGACAGCCTTTCTTTCCCCTATAGGCCGCCAGGTCTCCGGATCCTTCTTGCTGGAAGGGCAGAGGTCCTGCAAATAACATTCGCCGCACTTGGGATTCTGAGAAGTACAAAGGGTTCTTCCCAAGGCAATGATGTGGGTGTTCCAACGAATCCAAAACTCCTCCGGAAGATGCTCCATCAGCTGGAATTCCACCTTGGTAGGATCCGGAGAATCCGCCAGCCCCAAACGGTTGGAAATGCGCTTCACATGGGTATCCACCACGATAGAGGGAATATGGTAAATGTTTCCTAAAATCAGATTTCCGGTTTTCCGTCCCACCCCGGGAAGAGCAGTTAAGGCCTCGATATTCTGGGGAACCTCCCCTCCATACTCCTCTACCAGCGCTTTGGCACAGGCCTTCATATTTTTTGCCTTGTTATGATAAAAACCGGTGGAATGGATATCCTCCTCCAGCTCCTTCAAATCACAATCCGCAAAGGCCTGTAAATCTTTATATTTCACAAAAAGTTTTTCTGTCACCATATTTACCCGGGCATCGGTGCACTGGGCACTTAAAATGGTGGCAAAAAGCAGCTGCCAGGCATTTTTCGCCTCTAAAAAAATCATGGGCCGGTCCCCATAATGGGCATCCAGCCTCTTCATGATTTCTCGAACTCTCATTTCTCTTTTTTTCTTTGATTCAGAACGAATAAACATTATTTCCTGTATTTCTTTCTATAGATAGTTTTATTTTTCAAAAGGTATCTGAAGATACCAAACTAAGAAGCTATAGTATGCTCTCTTAAGAAGTTATATAGTTGCCCCTCTTAGGATAACGCAAGCATGACATTTTTAAAATTCAATAGTAATGCTTCTTCCGGTGGGCTGGTAGGGGTAATAGCGTACACCGGCAGCATCCAACATGCGCTTGGAGGCCTTTACCGCGGGAGTATCCGCATATATGTCCTCCCAGTACACCAAGGTTTTGATGCCGGATTGGATAATGGCTTTCGCACACTCGTTACAGGGGAAGAGTGTTACATAAATAGTAGCGCCCTCCAAGGAACCGCCCCGATAATTCAAAATCGCGTTCAATTCTGCATGGGTTACATAAAAATACTTGGCGTTATAGGGGTCCTGCTCTGCCTTCATTTTCGCCCAAGGGAAAATGTCGTCGGAGCAACCCTTTGGGAAGCCGTTGTAGCCCATGGAGAGAATCTTATGATCCGGAGATACGATGCAGGCACCTACCTGGGTAGAGGGGTCCTTGGAACGGTGGGCGGATAGCGTACAGATTCCCATAAAATATTCATCCCAGGAAATCGCGTCCTGCCGCTTATCATTTTCACTCATAGAAAACCCTCCTTTTTCATCAAAAAACATGTATTCTTTAGGCTCTAATGATAGCAAAAGGCAGGGGGAATGGAAAGAGAGAGAATGAGGATTATTTGTTTTTTAATAAAACTTATGATAAAACTAAGGAAAAGCTGACTTTTCCATGTCAAACACGGAAAAGAAATATAGGATAGAAGGTAAATGTCGTGGATTCCCTTAACTAAATTCAAAAAACGAATTATCAAAGGAGAATAGGATGTTTTGTAGAAAATGTGGTTTAAAAAATGATGATGATGCCGTATTCTGCAAACTTTGTGGAGCAAGATTGTCCGAAGAGGAAGTAGAACAGTTTTCGGAGGGAACCCTTTCTCTTTCCTCCACGCCCTCGGTGCCAAACGAATCTGTTGTAGGGAATAAGACAGTGGCTACAAAAGAAGCTAAGGCTTTGAAACCAAAGAAAAAATTACAATTACATTTTTTTATTTGCCTTCTTCTGGCGTTTCTTATAGGGAGCAGTGGAACTTGGATATATCTACAATTCTTTAAGAAAATTACAATTCCCTTAGATGAATATGTGAAGGTGAATATCCATGGACCAAGTGGCTATGCCGTAGCAGGTACAGAAATAGACTGGGATGGAATCGAAAGGGATTATGGGGGAAAATTATCCTTCACTCAGTTGGCGAAATCGAAGGGGTTGGAGGAGCTTTATCATTCTCCGATAACTTGCTTGTTTGAATCTATCAGTCCTCCCAGTCTTAAGAAAGAGAAAAACATTAAAAATGGAGATTTAATTGCTTATCAGTGGAACTTTGATGACAGAGAGATTACCCGTTATTTAAATTGTAAACTGAAATTAGAGAATAAAAAGATAAAAGCCCATACCGATGCTTCTGTGAAAGAAGAGGATATTTTCGGGAAAATGGAAATTAAGGCAGTAGGAGATAATGGATATGGCAAGATAGTTCTAAGATCTTTACCAGAAGGTCTTAAAAAAGATGACTTTATAATATATTCCAATTTTTTATTATCTAATGGCTCCAAAGTAGATATTGATTTACGATACAGCCCGCTTTACTACTATGAATCTTGCGGTATTTTACCCAGTAAAAAGAACATAACTTATACTGTTTCAGGCTTGGGGGAAAGTTCAGAGGAGAAAGATACTGCTATAGGCACAGAAGATTCTTCGATGCCGTTTTCTACAGCAGAGGATGATGCGAAAACTGAGGAGGCAAAAGCACAGTATGCTGTATCGGACTATATTTGCCCCTACAGTTCCTTCAGGTTAATTACGAAGCAGGATATGACCGAATTGATGGCAGAGTATCCAAAGGATCTCTTCCCCGGGCAAAGGTCGCTTGCTCAGATGATTATAAATGAGATATATGCCAGATACGGTTATGAGTTTAAGGATCCGGAGCTCAATGATTATTTTGAGCAATTTTATTGGTACTCTTCTCTCCGGGATCGGATATCAAATGTGGATAATATTTATCGACAAATGTCAGCGATTGAAAAGAAAAATGTGGAGTTCTTAAAGACCTATCCTTAAGCAGTTTTGCAAGGCACTAAGCCTATTCTGAAGTATTTCATAAGATTTAGATATACCCCTTTACTGAAGAGACAGTAAAGGGGTATTATCATATTTCAGAATAAATAGCGTAGGTGAAGCCTGTGACTCCTCAAATGAGAAGGAGTGACATGGGTACAACAAGGAAGTCTGGTGAAACTTAAGTAAGAAATGACACGAACAGGGATAGTGAGGAGGTCATAGATGAATCCATACGAAAACAAAAGCTTAAAGACTAAGGGCATAAAGCTACTGTTGCTCTTGCTATTTCCCTTTCTTTTCAGTCTGCAAAGCTACGCCTCTCCCATAAAAGGAGACAGGAGAACCGCATTAAGCTTTGGAGAGAATGGGGAATATCTGGATGCGGAGCAATATGCCAAGGATAATCCGGATGTGCTGGAGGCCTACGGAATGAATCCCTCAGCCTTCTGGAGCCATTACCTGTATTTCGGGATTAAGGAAGGACGGCGTGCTTATGGCCTGGATGCCTCTTCTCCCGAGGCAGTGGCAAAGTTTAAGGTCTTCACCGTGGCGGAGCAGATTTGCAATGATGCCATGAGCGACAGGGAGAAGGTGAAGGCGGTTCATGACTGGATTATTCAGCAGACCAAGTACGATATTGAGAACCAGAGAAGACGAACCATTCCGGAGGATTCTTACCATATCGAAGGCGTGATGCTGAAGGGCGTTGCAGTGTGCAACGGCTATGTGGAGGCCTTTGATTATTTTATGGAGGTTTTGGGCATTCCCCATGAGGTTGTGGTAGGAAAATCCGTCGGCAGAGGCGGAGCAGTAGGCAGTCATGCCTGGAACAGGGTTTTGATTGACGGAAAATGGCTTTCTGTGGATTGTACCTGGGATGATCCGGTGACGGAGGATGGAGAAAATCAGATTATCGACAAATATTTTCTTCGAACAGAGGAGGAAATTGCCGGCAACCATATCACTGAAAAAATTTTCAAAAATTATCAGAATAGAAAAGTTAAATCCTAAAGTATTTCTGACGAATTTAATAACATTTTAGAGAAATATTGAGAATGTCGGAGGCTTGTGTTAAGATTTCTCTCGGAAAAGAACTTTTTAAGAAATAATACAAACAAGTGAATTTCTAAGGAAGAGTACTGAGAAAGTAAGTACGGAAGTAAAGGAGAGAAAGATGAAAAGAATGGGAAGAAAAGGAAGTCTTTTGGCATTGGGATTGGGAGCAGCTTTACTGGTATCTGCCATTCCCGCAGTAGCGGCACCATTAAACACGGAAGGAAGCTGGAAGCAGGACGCCGGACAGTGGTCCTTCTTAAAGCCGGACGGAAGCAAGTATCAGGGTTGGATTTATACTGACGGAAGCTGGTTCTTCTTAAAGGAGGACGGCACTTTATTCTCCGGTTGGCAGAAGAATGATGCCGGAAAATGGTTCTTTATGAGCACTTTACACGACGGTACCTTCGGAAAGCTTCTTCAGGGCTGGCAGTGGGTAGGAGGGTATTCCTACTATTTGCAGGAGGAAGAAGGACCTAAGTTCGGAGAGCTTTTGGTTTCCTCCGAGAAGGACGGCTACAAGGTAGATGCTGAGGGACATTGGGTAAATGCTGACGGCACTCCTGTATATGAGGCCGGAAAGGGATATCCTTCCGTAGAGCAGAAGCAGAGCACAGAGGCGGCAGCAAGTACCACTCCCACAAAGACCATTATCAGCTTCTCCGGCGGCGGAAGCGGTTCCGGAACAGGAGGGGCAGGAGGCGCAAGCGGCAAGAAAAATGGCGCTAAGGCCAGCAGCTCCAACCTTCCAAAGCCCGTAGCTTCCGGTTCCAACCTGGTAGCCAGCGGTTCCAATATGGGACATTAAAAAAGGTTTTCAGAAGGAAAATTTCCTAGAATAGTAGTTTTTAGAGAGGACAGGGATGTCTTTTCACGAGGAGATGGCTCGCAGACAGAAGAGCCCTTGCAAAAGGGATTTATATCATGGACGATGAGAAGCAGAGCATAACATCTCCTCGCATTTAAAAGAGGCTATATAAAATCAAAATAGTTTTTTACGCAATATAGGTCTGAAGCCGGGGCACGCTCCCGCTAGCTTCGCCACGAAGCGGATACTAAGCGAAAAACTGCGTTTCTCTTGTTTTTCGCAAGTACCGTCGGGCTCAGACTACCCCATTTTCAGACCTATATTGCTAAAAACTTTTTTTAATTTTGGTTTTTGTAGCCTCTTTTTTCGTATGGAGTTTGTTATGCTTGCTTCCGCATCGTCCTGAAAATCGCTTTTGCAATCTCCACGAACACAATAATACTAAAGGAAATTCCGAAAACGATAGCCCACTGCATAAGGCTTGGAGGAGTCACATCGAAGAACTGATTGATTCCGGGAGTAATGATTACGCCTAAAAGCAGGAAGGCGGAAAGCAGTGCCGCACCGTTTAAGTAAATATTGTCCAAAGGATTTCCATTGAACAGGGAGCGGAAAACGGACTTTACGTTAAAGGAATGGAAGAGCTGTAAAAGTCCCAGGGTAGCAAAGGCCATGGTTTCGGAAAGGTTTTCCTCATGGAAATATTGCTCTGCCATCCAATAGATGAACAGGGTCAAGCCTCCCTCTAAAACGCCCTGATAAAGAATGCTTTCCAGTACACCGTTGGAGAGGAAGCTGGAGCTCTTTTCTCTGGGCTTTCTCTGCATGACATCCGGCTCAGCCTTTTCCATGCCCAGTGCGATAGCCGGGAAAACGTCTGTTACCAAGTTAATCCAAAGGATATGTACCGGCTGTAAAATCGTCCAGCCTAAGAGCGTTGCCACAAAGAGGGTAATCACCTCTCCGAAGTTTGCGGAAAGCAGGTATTGTACCGCCTTTTGAATATTGGAGAAAACCTTTCTTCCTTCTTCAATGGCTACCACAATGGTTTCAAAGTTATCATCCGCCAGTACCATGTCGGAAGCCCCCTTGGAAACTTCCGTACCGGTGATTCCCATACCCACACCGATATCCGCCTGCTTCAAGGCAGGAGCATCATTTACCCCGTCTCCGGTCATGGAAACAATCTTTCCGTTCTTCTGCCAAGCCTTGACGATTCGAACCTTATGCTCCGGAGAAACTCTGGCGTAAACGGAAATCTCCGGAACCTTCTTCTCCAGCTCCTCATCGGACATCATTTCCAGCTCAGCGCCGGTTAATACGTGGCAACGGTTATCCTCTCCCATAGGAAGAATGCCTAAACGCTCGGCAATGGCCTGGGCGGTTTCCGCATGGTCGCCGGTAATCATTACGGTACGAACGCCGGCTCCCTTGGCTACGGCAATCGCTGCCGCAGCCTCCTTACGCTCCGGGTCAATCATGCCCACAAGGCCGGCAAAAATCAGGTTCTGCTCCACATCTTCAGAACGAGGGGAATCAGGCACGGACTTACAAATCTGATAAGCTCCCGCCAGAACACGAAGCGCCTCCCTTGCCATTTTGGTATTTTCGGAGAGAATGGCTTTTCTATCCTCCTCCGTTAAGGGGCGAACTTCTCCATTTTCCACGATATGACTGCAACGCTGTAAGAGCTGGTCCGGTGCCCCCTTGGTGCAAAGGAGGAATTCCCCTCCCAAGGGATGGAAGGTACTCATCAGCTTTCTGGTGGAGTCAAAGGGCAGCTCCTGTACACGGGGGTACTTGCTCGCATTTTCCTGAAGAGGAAAATGCTGATCCAAGGCAAACTGTACCATAGCGGTTTCTGTAGGATCCCCAATCAGCTTTCCTTCCGCATCCAGCTTGGTGTCATTTGCCAAAACAAGACTCCGAAGCAGGGGGTTATCTACAGAAATTACGGCGCTTCGATCCTGAGATTTTCCATCGAAATACACTTTCTCAATGGTCATCTGGTTCAGAGTTAGGGTTCCGGTTTTATCGGAGCAGATTACCTGGGTACCTCCCAGAGTCTCCACCGCCGGAAGAGTACGCACCAGAGCCTTTCTCTCCGCCATAGAACGGGTTCCCAGAGAGAGGATGATGGTGGAAATGGCAGGTAAGCCCTCAGGAATAGCGGCTACCGCTAGGGAAATGGATACCAAAAGCATATCGGTAATGGCTCTTCCCCGAAGCAGTCCCACCACAAAGGTTACAGCGGCAATGGCCAAAATCATAATGGTTAAGCTCTTTCCCAAACGGTCCTGATCCCTTTGTAAAGGAGTCTTGGTCTTTTCCGCATGGGCCAGCATATTGGCGATATGTCCCACCTCCGTATCCATACCGATGGCGGTAACCACTGCCACGGCACGGCCGTAGGTCACATTGGTACCGGAGTAAACCATGTTTTTTCGGTCGCCGATTCCAGCATCCTCTAAAGTAATGGGGGCAATGTCCTTATCCACGGGAACGGATTCGCCGGTAAGAGCCGCCTCCTCCACCTTTAGGGAGTTGGCTTCCAAGAGACGCATATCTGCAGGAACAATATCTCCTGCCTCCAAAAGCACGATATCTCCCGGCACAAGCTCATGGGATTTGATGGTTTCCACATTGCCGTTTCTGCGAACTCTGGCATCCGGAGAAGCCATTTCCTTTAAGGCATCAATGGCCTCCTCCGCCTTTGCCTCCTGAATCACACCCATAATAGCGTTTAAAACCACCACCAAAAGGATAATCACCGCATCATGCCATTCATGGCTGGCAAAAAGAGAAACAGCGGCAGCAGCCAAAAGAATGATAATCATAAAATCTTTAAATTGCTCTATAAATTTTTCTAATAGAGAAGAATGCTTCTCCACTTCCAGAGCATTACTGCCGTACTCCGCCTGTCTTTTGGCTACATCGGCCGTAGAAAGTCCTGTTTCCACCGGACTTTCTACGGCTCTCAGCAGCTGGGCTATCTCCATTTGATAAGCCTTGTCCTGCCATACTTTTCTTGTGCTTTTCTGTTCCATGTTTTGATCCTTCATTTTCCTTTACCCTTTCTCCCTAGGTTTTCATAAGAGGCAAGAATCTGATTGCTTCTAAAAATGAGATAGCCTGTCGTAGGTCGGCGCTCTTCATAGAATAAAAAGAGACCTATGCCACTCAGAAAAACTGGGTTGCATAAGTCTCACATTTTCAGTAGATACCAGCAGTTTCCTGCATGCAATGTTGATATCCACGAGCTAGGCTCTTGTTACTCCCTTATGAAATATATAACGGGAGTAAGTATAGCGGGAGTTTTCCAAAAAAGCAAGTGAAATTTGCTTCACAAAAAAATCACAAAAGAATTAGCACTCATCACTTGACGGTGCTAACAATGCGTGTATAATGGAGCTATCTTAAGGAAAATAAAGGAGGTACTCCTATGAACATTAATCGTTTTACCCAAAAATCCGTTGAAAGTATCAACAACAGCCAAAAGATTGCTATGGACCACGGCAATCAAGCCATTGAACAGCTTCATATTTTATATAGTTTGTTAGACATTGAAGACAGCCTGATTGAAAAGCTTCTGGAAAAGATGGAAGTTCCGGTAGAAGACTTTAAGAGAGCGCTGGAAGAGAAGATTAACAGCCTGCCTAAGGTTGCCGGGGGACAGCAGTATTTTTCCCAGGACGCCAATAAGGTTATGATGAATGCGGAAGACCATGCCAAAGCCATGGGAGATGAATATGTTTCCGTAGAGCATCTTTTCCTGGCTCTCCTAAAGGATGGAGATAAGAAGATTCAGGAGCTTTTCAAAGAATTTCATATTACAAAGGACGGCTTCTTACAGGCTCTGTCCTCCGTTCGAGGCAATCAGAAGGTAGTTACCGACAATCCGGAAGGCACCTACGATTCTTTGAACAAATATGGTTACGAAATGGTGGAAAGAGCCAGACAGCAGAAGTTTGACCCCATTATCGGAAGAGATGATGAAATTCGTAATATCATCCGTATTCTTTCCAGAAAGCAGAAGAATAACCCCTGCTTAATCGGAGAACCCGGGGTTGGTAAAACCGCTGCGGTAGAGGGCTTGGCCCAAAGAATTGCCAAGGAAGATGTGCCGGATTCCTTGAAAAAGAAGAAGATTTTCGCCCTGGATATGGGTGCATTGATTGCCGGCGCTAAATATAGAGGAGAGTTTGAAGAAAGATTAAAGGCAGTTTTGGACGAGGTGAAGAAGTCCGAGGGAGAAATCCTGCTCTTCATCGATGAGATTCACAACATTGTAGGAGCCGGAAAAACCGAAGGCTCCATGGATGCCGGAAATCTCTTAAAACCCATGCTGGCCAGAGGAGAGCTTCATTGTATCGGAGCCACCACTCTGGATGAATATAGAAAATATATTGAAAAAGACCCTGCTTTGGAAAGACGTTTTCAGCCTGTCATGGTGGACGAGCCGGATGTGGAAGACACCATTTCCATCCTGAGAGGTATTAAGGAGCGTTATGAGGTTTACCACGGGGTAAAGATTACCGACTCCGCACTGGTTGCGGCAGCTACCCTTTCCGACCGTTACATTTCCGACAGGTTCCTGCCGGATAAGGCCATTGACCTTGTGGATGAAGCCTGCGCCATGATTAAGACCGAGATGGACTCCATGCCGGAGGAAATGGACGAAATGCAAAGAAGGATTTTGCAGCTCCAGATTGAGGAATTGGCTTTAAAGAAGGAAGAGGATCAGCTTTCCAAAGAAAGACTGGCCACCCTTCAGAAGGAGCTCTCCGAGCTTAGGGATCAGTTTAATGTGCAGAAGGCTCAGTGGGAAAATGAGCGTAACGCCGTATCTAACCTTCAGACCTTAAGAGAGAAGAAGGATAAGATTCAGTCCGAAATGAACATCGCCAAGCAAAACTACGACTACGAAAAGGTGGCAAAGCTGCAATATCAGGACCTGCCCCAGGTAGAACGGGAATTGCAGGAGGCGGAGGAACTTGCACAAAGCAAGGAAGCTCAAGGCTTGGTACACGACAAGGTGACAGAGGAGGAAATCGCCAAAATCATCAGCCGTTGGACCGGTATTCCGGTAACCAAGTTAAACGAGTCCGAGCGTTCCAAGGTTCTTCATCTGGACGATGAAATCCATAAGAGACTGATTGGACAGGAAGAAGCGGTAACCAAGGTTACAGAGGCTATTCTTCGTTCCAAGGCGGGAATCAAGGATCCCACAAAGCCCATCGGTTCCTTCCTCTTCTTAGGACCTACCGGTGTAGGTAAGACGGAGCTTGCCAAGTCCCTTGCCCAGAACCTCTTTGATGATGAAAATGCTATGGTGCGTATCGATATGTCTGAGTACATGGAAAAATATTCCGTGTCCCGTTTGATTGGTGCGGCTCCCGGCTATGTAGGATACGAAGAGGGTGGACAGCTGACAGAGGCGGTTCGGAGAAAGCCCTATGCGGTAGTGCTCTTTGACGAAATCGAGAAGGCCCATCCGGATGTGTTCAACATCCTCTTACAGGTGCTGGATGACGGACGAATCACCGATTCTCAGGGACGGACGGTGGACTTTAAGAACACCATCATTATCCTGACCTCCAATATCGGTGCCCAGACGCTTCTGGACGGTATCTCTGAAAATGGAGACATTCCGGAGAACGTACGGAAGGAAGTTATGGAAGCCCTTCACGACCATTTCCGTCCGGAGTTCCTGAACCGTTTGGATGAAATCATTCTCTTCAAGCCTTTGGTACAGAAGGATATGGAAAGAATCGCCGATTTGATTCTGAAGGACATCAACAAGCGTTTGCAGGAGCGTCGTTTGCACATCCATCTTCAGAAGGAAGCCTTGGACTTCATTTTGGAAAATGCCTATGAGCCCGGCTTCGGTGCAAGACCGCTGAAGCGTTATATGCAAAAGCATGTGGAAACCTTGGTGGCTAAGGAAATACTGGAAGACAGGGTAAAAGAAGGTGACAATATAGAAATCCGTTTGCAGGACGGAAAACTAACTGCGGCGGTGGTTTAAAAGATAAGAAAAAAAGAGCGGCTGTAAAAAATCATTACAGTCGCTCTTTTTTATAGACATATTGTCATATAAGGGGGAATGCAGAGAATATCCTCTTTAATCAGTAAATTCCTTGGATGGATAATATATGCTTCTCCAATTCGAGCTTTGTATTTTTCTTTAAAGCGTGTTAAGGAATTAGTGGTATATCGTTTTCCGGATTTCACTTCAATGGGAAACATCTTGTATTTTAGCTTACTGTTATTGGAGATGATAAAGTCTATTTCTATATCATTTCGATGTTTTTCTTCAGAATAATGGGTATAGAAATACAGCTTATGGCCATTGGCAACAAGCATCTGCGCAATAACATTTTCGTAAAGCATACCTTCATTTAAAGACAGTTTATCGTTTAAAATCTGCCGATAGATTTCACTTTCCAAGAGCTCATTTTCATCAAAAGCATGGCTTAGCAAAAGGCCGGTATCTCCCATATAGCATTTTACATAGCTACGGTCTTCGTACATGGACAAGCCAACATTGGGATCGCTACAGAGGAAACATTCATTGGATATCATGGAATCGGAAAGCCAAAAGAAGGTTTCGCTATATTGCTCTGCATAGCTTCCCTCCTGTATATTTTTGAACACTACACGTTTTTCATGTTGGGACAAAAGCCCCGGTATCTGGTCATAAATAGCAAGAACCTTACTCCTATATTGGGCTTTGATCTTCATAATATCATTTCGATATAGCTTCAAAATATCTCGTTTTTCTGCATCTACGCCGGTAAAATCTTTCCCGCTTTCCACAAATAAAGAAACCGGCTTAGGCATTCCGCCCACTAAGATGTATTGCTTGAATAGATGCATAGCTTTGTTGTGCATGCCTCTTTCTAAAGTTTCTCTTTTTTCAAAACAGTTTTTGATATAGTCTATAAGCTGTTCTTCGCCGAGAGCCCAAGCAAATTCTTCGAAATCCAGAGGATACATATTGATGCTTCGCTCTTCCGAGGGAATCACAATATCCTGAATATTTTCCTTTATGGAGATTAAGGAACCGGTTTCTATATAGTCATATCTGCCATCGGCCACAAGATATTTAATGGCTGCTCTGGCTTGAGGAAAGCTCTGTACCTCATCAAAAATAATGGCCGATTTTCTAGGAATCAGCTTTACGCCGAAGTAGGTTCCCAGCATCATAAACAAATCATCAAGGCGATTCAAATAAAGATTAAAGAACTCCTCCACGTTTTTATCCTTTTTAGCAAAGTCTATGATGATATAGGATTCGTATTCTTTTTTGGCAAATTCTTCTACGATGGTGGACTTACCGATACGTCTTGCTCCTTCCACCATAATAGCCTTCTTTCCTTGGCTATTTTCTTTCCACTCCAGCAATTTAGCATAGATTTTTCTTTTGAGAACCATAATGCAATCCTTCCTTCTGAGCTATGGATTAAGCACAGTATAAAGCTTGAATTCTGGGCATATTATAGGCGACCCTTTGATTATGCGCAAGTATAGAAAACCTGTAAATTTTGATTATGCGCAGGTATAGACGCACTCCAATCTTTGATTATGCGCAAGTAAGAAAGTATACACTTTTAACTATTATGTATTTTCAAAGGTAGACATAGTATAATTTATTACAACTGCCTGTTTTATATAAGAGGACCTTATTTATGAAGAATAAAGTGATTGGCTTAGCTTTGTGTCTGCTGGCGCTCATTGCATTCATAGGCTTTCATACTATGCTAAATGTAAAAAGCAGGAGCAAAGATGCAGCTTACTATATACTTGCATCTAATATGTTTGATAAGCATGGAGAACTTATAGAAATTGATACAGATGGAAAGCTTGTCAATAAGAGAAGTTTGAAAATGCAAGATGTTACAAAGTTCAATTTTCATCAAGATAAGTTTATTGCAGGAGGAGAAAGAGCCAATAATAATATCCTCCTTCATGGAGACGGCGATTATAAGCTATTTTCACTTTTGGATAATCCTAATTATTCCGGAGTCACATCCATAAATCTTTGTGATGAGAAAATAGTTGCTGTAATGAATGGAAATGTAGAAGGGGATACGTATAAAAATCTTCTTCTTGTCCAGAACGAAGAGGGAAAAATTTTAAAGAAAGAGATTATAGACATCTATTCTTCCGACTTATTGTGTGAAGAGAACGTGTTATATATCGTAGGGGCCCATTTGTTTGTGGAAGAGGATATATGGAGCAGTAAAATAATAAAAGTGGATTTATATAATGACAAGATTGAAGAAAAAATCTACGAAAAAGACATGGAATATGAAAAAGTAATCTTATTTGAAAATCAGTTATATTGCTTAGGAAGGTCTACAAAAGGAAGAAAAGGTACTATTGATATAGTCGATAAAAAAAGCTTAGAAAAGCTAGGAAGTTTTAGTTTTCAACAAGATGTTAGCGCAATATTTACAATGAATAATCGATTATACTGTATCGCTGATAATGAGATTTGTGAAGTAAAGGACGGCGCTTTATCAGATGGTGAATATACCTTACCGGAAGGCACGTTTGTATCAAGTTATATGTCGGATAACGTAGGTGTACATATTTATTGTAGGAATGAAAATATAGTTAAAGAAAATCAGAAAAACCATATGGGATACATTATCCAATATGATAAACAAGGTGCCGGCATGGTTAAAGAAACTCCTGTTTTGATAGGAAAAAGATATGATCATATCCTCTTTTTTCCTAAAGAGTATATAGCTCA
Organism: uncultured Oribacterium sp.; assembly: GCF_902481605.1. NCBI lineage: Bacteria > Bacillati > Bacillota > Clostridia > Lachnospirales > Lachnospiraceae > Oribacterium > uncultured Oribacterium sp. Next base: position 25,585 of record NZ_CABSXI010000018.1, read on the forward strand.
TTAGAGAAAACGGTCATACAGTGGTCAAAGAATTCTGTTTATATCCTTAACAACTCTTCCCTTCTTGAACTGTCAACTATTCGTTGACAGTTCAAGAAGATTCTATTTTGAGTCTTTGCTAATTTTCACGGATTAAAAATATAATAAAAGTGTGATTATTGAGCACAAAACCCCAATAAAAATGTGATTATTGAGCAGAAAATTCCAATAAAAATGTGAGGATTGTTTTTATGGAACGATTTATCTTAAAAAAATTGCTGTCTTGGAAGAATTGTATGAAGAAGTTCAAGGAACTGTTCCCTGATAAGGTCAAGCTCCGCATCCGTTTCTCAATGGACAATCTGAAACTGGACGATGATGTGCTGAATATCCCGCTGTTCATGGCAGATCAGGCGGATCAATTGATTGGGTTGGCATTGGAAAAGATGGAGCACTGATGTATATAGCTAAACTATATTAGCCTAAATTTCAAAAGCATTATACTCTATTTTGTTTTTGCAAAATAGAGTATAATGCTAGGAAATACAAATTTAAAACTTTTGCATTACCCTGATGTAATCTAAAAAACAACCTGAAGGGAGAAGACAACTATGGTGAAAACGGAATCAATCACAATACAAGTGCCGGTAGAAATGCGTAAGTATCTGGAAGAGCTTTCACCGGAGTCGGAACTGAGAAGAAATGCACTTTTGCTATATCCCTATATTTTAAATCAAAGTATTTCTCATGGAAGAGCGGCAGAAATACTTGGAATTGGGAAATCAGAACTCCTTGATATCTATGATAAGCTAGGGTATTCCTATTTGGATTTGATTCAAGATGAATTGGAAGAAGATATAGATACATATCTTCAACTCAAAAAGAAGGGGTAAATAAAATGATAGTTGTCTCAGATACAACGCCCCTTATCTCTCTTTTGAAAATTGATAGAGTGGAAATTTTGGAAAAATTATTTGGCGAAGTTGTTCTTCCGGAAGAGGTATTTACGGAATTAACTTCGAATAAACGTTACCGGACAGAAGCAGATAAAATTAAGTCTAAGAACTTTATCACGACTAAAAACATATTAAACGCTGCATCTGTAGATATATTAAAACGGGCAACAGGCTTAGACCTAGGGGAAAGTGCGGCAATTATTCTTGCGGATGAGATACAAGCAGATTTGCTTTTAATGGATGAGATAAAGGGAAGAAACGTATCTAAGCAAATGGGACATAGAATCATGGGAACAATCGGAGTTCTAATGGCTGCTTATGAGGAAAATGAACTAACAGCAGAAGAAGTAAAGGAGTGTATAGAGGGGCTTAAATTAGCAGGCCGCCATATTGGGCAAAAATATTATCGTTTATTACTAGAGAAACTTAAGGAAGAAAATTAAGTTCTTAAGGGGAACCTACTAAGGATAAGAAAAAAAGATAGCAGAAGGGATATTACAGCCCTTTTTGCTATCTTTTTGATTATGCGCGGATAAGAAGTAAGAAAGTGGTAGTCAACTAAAAGTTGACTACCACTAAGCATGGCATAATCAGCAATAGACTTAGGATAGTATAAGCTTGAAAAATATGGAGAAAATCAAGGAGTAATAAAAGAGAAGGGAACTGTCAAGCAATAGCTGACAGTTCAAGAAGATTCTATTTTTCTTTTGAAAGTTGGAAAAACTAATAATAAATGTTGTAAAAGCTAACAAAGCAAACTATAGTAGCAGATATCTATGCAGGGAGGAAGAATTATGACGGCTATTCATGATCGAATTAAGAATTACAGAAACCGGCTTCATCTTTCGCAGGAGTACGTTGCTAAATTTTTGGGAATTAACCGTGCATCATATACCCAGATGGAAAATGGAAAAAGGAAAGTTACAGCAGAAGATGTTTCGAAGCTGAGCGAGTTATTTGGTGTAACGGCAGATGCAATTTTAAGTGATAATAAGATGAGTAAACCGGCAACGGTATTTGCAAGAAGCTTTGAGAAGCTGGATGAAAATGATCAAGCTGAAATCATGAATTTAATTAAGTTTAAAGAATAGATGAAAATGCAGAGGAGTTAAATGATTGCTTTTTACTCAAATGCATAAGTATCTGGAAGAGCTTTCACCGGAGTCGGCACTGAGAAGAAATGCACTTACAAAAGGAAATTCCAAATGTTAAAGAGCTTTCTGTTACTAATTTAAAATATATGAAAAAATTTTATGAAATGTATTCCCCATTAAATCGTCCACAGCTTGTGGACGATTTACGAATATCACAAAGCAGTGGAAATTTTGATAAGATTTTTAGCATCCCTTGGGGGCATCAAAGATATATTATGGATAGATGTGAAGGAGATTTGAATAAAGCATTTTTCTTTATATCGAAAACATTAGAAAATAGCTGGAGTAGAGCTGTACTCTTAAATTTCTTGGATACAGACCTGTTTGATAGACAAGGAAAAGCAATAACAAATTTTACAACTAATTTGCCTGCTTTACAAAGCGATTTAGCCAATGAAATGACAAGAGATCCCTATAATTTTGACTTTATAGCTATCAGACAAAATTATAAGGAGCATTACCAAGCATAGAAGAAATCGAAAATGAACTAAAATAAATTTTCACAAGACGGTAGATTAAATAAGTCTGTCGTCTTTTCTATTTGAAGTAAGATGTTCATAAATTTGTATGAGAGAATTGCTAATGATTCCTTGATAGATTTAACAGTGATGTAAATGTGGTTTTTGCTAAGGCTCATTTAGGTTTTGCTAAGGCTCATTTAGGTTTATAGAGAAAACATTTTCATTTTATGGTATACTTCTCGTTTGAGAGTAAGGGATTTCCGGAAACATTGGAAGACTTTTGCCAAGCAGAAATGCAGATGTAAAGTATAGATAAAGCGATTGCTATAAGATTTTAAGGGGGACTATGGAAGAAGCAGAGAAAATCATTTCGGTGGATCAGGTAAGCAAGGTCTATCGTTTATACGATAAGCCCATAGACCGGCTACTGGAAAGCATTAGCCTTCGGAAAAAATCTTACCATAAGGATTTCTATGCCCTGAGAGACATTTCCTTTTCCGTAGGAAGGGGAGAGGCAGTGGGGATTATCGGCACCAACGGCTCCGGTAAGTCTACCATGCTGAAGATTATCACCGGGGTACTCAGCGCCACCACGGGAAAGGTGGAAAGCCGGGGAAGCATCTGCGCTCTTTTGGAGCTGGGCGCCGGCTTTAACCAGGACTATACCGGTATTGAAAATATTTATATGAACGGCACCATGATGGGCTTTAGTAAGGCAGAGATGGATGAGAAGCTCCCTGCCATTTTGGAGTTTGCGGATATTGGAGACTTCGTTTACCAGCCCGTAAAGTCCTATTCCAGCGGTATGTTCGTTCGTCTGGCCTTTGCCCTGTATATCTCCATTGACCCGGAGGTCTTGATTGTGGACGAGGCCCTGTCCGTGGGAGATGTGTTCTTTCAGGCCAAATGCTATCACCGCATGGATGAATTAAAGCGGAAGGGGACCACCATTTTGATGGTAACCCATGACTTAGGCTCGGTAATGAAGTACTGCGACAGGGTGGTGCTTTTCCACAAGGGAGAAAAGGTTGGGGAAGGTCTTCCCGGACAAATGGTGGACAAGTACAAGAAAATTTTGGCGGGAAAGGATCCCCATGCCGAGAAGTTTATGGAAGAGCAGAACTTCCTGGGAAATGTGGATGACCGACGCAGCGGAACAGCCAAAGCCGGAAATGCCGGAAGTGGCGGATCTGGCGGGACAAACGGCACAGCCGGTTCCACCGAAACAAACGAGAACAACCGTAGCGATTCCAGCAGAAATTCCAGCGGAAATATCGGCGAAGCCGGAGAACATGCCGAACCCACATCCGCTGCATCCCCCGAAGCCGGTCAACATTCCCTAAAACCTACCGGCTTTATGAAAGACCATTTGACCTTAAATCCCTCCAGCCAGCAGTACGGCAACGGTAAGGCGGAGATTCTGGACTTCGGCGTGCTGGATAAGGACGGGCGCCCAAGCAATGTGCTACTAAAGGGCGAAGAATTTTCCATCAAAGAACGGATTGTCTTCCATGATGATATCGCCGCCCCCATTTTCACCTTCACCATCAAGGACAAGCGAGGCATGGACTTAAGCGGAACCAACACCCTTTTTGAAGGCAAGGAAATTCCGGCGGTGAAGAAGGGGGACGAGTATTACTGTACCTTTACCCAGAGGATGAACTTGCAAGGGGGGGAGTACCTTCTGTCCATTTCCTGCACCGGCTTCGAAGAGGGGGAGCACACGGTTTACGACAGAAAATACGACATTACCAGTATCACCGTTTTATCCAATAAAAACACCGTAGGAATTTATGATATGGAGTCGGAAGTGACTCTGGAAAGGCATGAGGCATGAGTTTTTCGAAGGTGCAATCCAACTTAATCGAATGGATTTCGTTTTTCCCCGGAGAAGGGGGGCTGGAGAAGGACAGCAAGGTCCTGCTTTTGGCAGAAAAGGACAGCCAGGGGCTTTTTGAAAAGCTACTACGAAAAAGAGTAAAAAGCATCAGTCTCCGTTTGGAGGAAGACCGCTTTGACTATATCATCATTCCGCTTTTGACCAAGCGGCATTTGATGCTCTTCCAGGGCTCCCTGGAGGAGATGCTTCGTACCTTTTTGGAGAAGTGGCTGCTTCCCGGGGGCGAAGTGATTTTGGGGATGGAAAATGAGAATGCTCTGGAGCGCATTTCCACCGGCTACTACGAGAAGGAGCCGGCTTACCAAAGCTATGATGCTTTGAAAATGCTGGAAGAGAGCCTGAAAAAGGACTACCCAAAGGCACGGGCAAGTCTTTATTTTCCCATGCCTTCCCTGGACTATCCCATTCATTTTTATACAGAAAAAAGACTTCCCAAGGAGGGAGAGGAGAGCTACGGCTATGTGGCGCTGGGAAAGAAAGGAGTTTTCCCCCAATTTGCCCCCAGCTTTCTCTACCGTTTCCGGGGGGATGCCACGGCTATCCTTTCCATGAAGGATGTGCATAGCGAGGAAGTGGAGTATATTAAATACAATTCCAGCAGAAAGCCGGAGTACGCCCTGAAAACCGAGATTCTTCGGGATAAAGAGGGCGTTAAAAAGGTCTTAAAAGAAGGCATCGGGGCGGAGGCCAATGCCCACATTGATTCCTTGCCCAAGAAGCGGAAGCTCCTTAGCGAAAGCTTTGCCCGGCGGAAGATTCAGGTTTTGGAGGAGGAAGGCTTTTGGCGGGCCTATGCCGGTTCCCAGTCCCCTTCCAGCATTTTGTACCCTTTTGTAAAGGGAAAGAGCATCGGAGAAATTCTGGGAGACTTGATTTCCCAAGGAAAGGCGCCGGTAAAGGAAATCCAGGAAGCCCTTCATCTTCTTTTGGGAGAGGACAGCTTCATTAAGCCTGCCAACTTGGATTTACTTTTTGAAAATGTCATCATGGACGGAGAGCAGGCGGTGCTCATTGACTGCGAGTGGGTGAAGGAAGAGGGAGAGGAACGGCTTTTCCTCCTGTACCGCATCCTCCATTACTGGTACGAAGAATATAAGGACAAATTAAAATACAAGGACGAAGAAAGCTTCTTCCGCCTGTTTTCCATCAACAAGCCGGAGCTTCTTTCCTGCGAGCGAAAAGAGGCCATTTTCCAGGAAGAGGTTCATGGAGAGGGACAGGAGGAAAATGTCTGGGCTTATCAGCAAAGTCGCATGAGCCCGGAAAATTTCCAGAAGCAGAAAGAAGAAATCGCCCTACGACGGGAGCAGATTCAATATTTGCAGGAAGAGCTGAAGGAAAAGGAAATTTCCGTAAAGAAAGAGCGGGAGGTAAATCGCCTTACCAATGTGCATGTAGGCAATCTGGAAAATGTGATTCGTGCCCATGAGCGGGACATTGCCCAGCTTCAGGAGGAGCGGAATTACTTTGAGCGGCACCAAAGCCTGCCTTCAAAGATCAGAAGACGACTTTCCGCCGCCTTTAACCGCCGTTTTCCAAAGGACAGTAAGAGAAGACTGATTCTTCACTACATGGGACGGACAGTCCTCCACCCCTTTAAAACCTTGCCTTTATATTTTACGGCAGAGGGAAGAAACCGGATTTCCGGACATTTTAAGATCGGACAGGCCTATTTTGACGGGGGAAAGGTTTGCCTTCCCAAGGTAGAGAATCCCAAGGTCAGTATCGTGATTCCCTGTTATAACCAGATTCACTATACTTACCGTTGCCTACAGTCCATACTCCGTTTCACAAGTTCCGTAGAGACGCCTTACGAGGTAATTATTGCGGATGATGTGTCCACGGATGCCACCAGAGATTTACGACTCTTTTCAGAAAATCTGGTGATTGCCCGCAACAAGGAAAATATGGGCTTTTTGAAAAACTGCAACCAGGCCGCCGCTTTAGCCAAGGGAGATTACATTTTCTTCCTGAACAATGATACGGAAGTGACAGAGGGCTGGCTTTCCTCCTTGGTGGAGCTGATGGAAAGACGACCGGATGCGGGAATCGTAGGATCCAAGCTGGTATACCCGGACGGAAGATTGCAGGAGGCGGGCGGCATTATCTGGTCCGATGCTTCCGGCTGGAACTATGGCAGACTGCAAGACCCGGAGGATCCGGAGTACAACTATGTGAAGGAAGTGGACTACATTTCCGGTGCCGCCATTTTGGTGAGAACAAGCATTTGGAAGGAGCTGGGAGGCTTTGACGAGCTCTTTGCTCCCGCTTACTGCGAAGATTCCGACCTGGCATTTTCCGTGCGGAAAATGGGCAAGAAGGTGCTGTACCAGCCCAAGTCCAAGGTCATCCACTATGAAGGCATTTCCAACGGCACGGATGTGGAAGGTACAGGTCTTAAGCGTTACCAGAAGGTCAACCAGGAAAAATTCAAGGAAAAATGGAAGGAAGAGCTGAAAAAGCAGTGTGTCAATATCGGAAGCCCCAACCCCTTCCAGGCCAGAGAACGGGGCATGGGCAAGCGCTATGTGCTCTTCGTGGATCACTATGTACCCACCTTTGACAAGGACGCAGGCTCCAAAACCACCTACCAGTACCTGAAAATGCTGGCGGAAAAGGGCGTGCAGGTGAAGTTCTTAGGGGACAATTTCCTGAAGGAAGAGCCCTACACGGAAGCTTTGGAGCAAATGGGCATCGAAGTCCTTTACGGCAGTAAGATGCAGGGGGGCATTTGGAAGTGGATGGAAGACAATAAGCAGATGATTCAGATTGTTTATCTGAACCGCCCCCACATTGCCTCCAAGTACATTGACTATATCAAGGAAAATACAGACTGGAAGATTATTTTTTATGGCCATGACCTGCATTTTCTCCGTTTGCAAAGGGAGTATGCCCTGAAGCCAAGACCGGAGCTTTTAGAGGAAATCGCCTACTTTAAGAGCATGGAGCTTTCCGTGCTGCAAAAGGCGGACATCAGCTATTACCCCTCCAACTTAGAGGTGGAGGAAATCCACAAGATTGACGACAGCATTCCGGTAAAGGCCATTACCGCCTATGTGTTCTCCGACTCCGTGCAGGTAGAGAAAATGACGGAAGGCCGGGAAGGAATGCTCTTTGTGGGAGGCTTTGCCCACCCGCCAAATGAGGACGGCGTGCTTTGGTTTGCCAAGGAAATCTTCCCCTTAATGAGAAGACAGCTTCCGAACCTTCGTTTCCGCATCGTGGGCAGTAAGCCTACAGAGAAGGTTCTGGCCCTGGGACAGCAGGAAGGCATCGAGGTGCTGGGCTTTGTCAGTGACGAAAAGCTCCACAGCCTCTATCAGGAAAGCCGAATGGTGATTGTACCCCTGCGCTACGGAGCAGGCGTGAAGGGTAAGGTGGTGGAAGCCCTCCACGAAGGAGCCGCCATCCTGACCACCCCCTGCGGAGCGGAAGGCATCCCGGGCATTGAAGAAGTGGTGGCTATCGAGGGAGAAGAAAGAGAATTTGCGAAAACCGGAGCGCTGCTTTACCAAAACATTCCCAAGCTTCGAGAAATGGGACAGAAGTCCCTGGAATTTGTGGAAAAGGCATTCTCCACAGAGGCGGTGTTTGAAGGCATTCGAGAGGATTTCGGTCTTGGAAAAGACGGAGAAGTATTGGAATTAAAGTAAATTCAGTGCCGAAAAGAAAGTTTCCGGCACAAATTCAAGAAGAAAAGTAGTGGAAATCAAGCTACCGGCGCAGAGAGCTTTGAAAAACTCGATAGAATCATGTGCCGGTAGCAATCATTTTGTAAGGAGGGAAAATGCAGGCAATCTTATTATGTGGAGGAATGGGCACCAGACTTCGTTCCGTGGTTTCGGACCGCCCCAAGCCCATGGCGGATATTTGCGGAAAGCCCTTTTTACAATACCTTTTGGAAATGCTCCGGGAAAAGGGCATTACAGAGGTGATTTTTGCCCTGGGCTATATGGGGGAGATGATTGAAGAGTATTTTCAGGACGGCTCCGCCTTCGGCTTAAAGATTGCCTATTCCTATGAGGAAGATCCCCTGGGTACCGGAGGCGCCATCCGAAACGCCCTTCCGAAGATTATGGAGGAAGAGGTGCTGGTGCTGAATGCGGACACCTATTTCCCCATGGATTATCAGGGGCTTTACCGTTTTCATCAGGAAAATGACGGGGACTTCAGTCTGGCCACCAGAGCAGTACCGGATATTTCCCGCTACGGCGCAGTGCGAAGAGATGCAGCAGGCCGGATTTTGGCATGGAATGAGAAGCTGGAAGATGGTGGGCAGCCCTTAGCCGGAGAAATCAACGGAGGCATCTATGTGATGAAGAAGAGCCTGATTGCGGAAATCCCTGAAGGAAAGCAAAGTCTGGAGCAGGACTGCGTCCCCAAATGGCTCTCCGAAGGAAAACGAATCTTCGGTCTTCCCTTCGATGGCTATTTCATGGATATCGGCATTCCTAAGGACTATCAGCAGTTTATTACGGATGTGGAGCAGGGAAAGCATGGAAAATAAGGCATTGAGAAAAACCGTATTTCTGGATCGGGACGGCACCATCAATGAGGAGATTTCCTACCTGCATAAAGTAGAGGACTTTCGTTTTCTGCCCCATGTTTTAGAGGGCTTATCCATCTTGGTAAAAGCCGGCTTTCAGCTGGTGGTGGTCACGAACCAAGCCGGAATCGGAAGAGGCTATTACGGAGAAAAGGATGCAGAGGTACTCCATAGTTATCTTCGGGAAGAGCTTCGGAAGAGAGACATTTTCCTGAAAGGCATCTATTACTGTCCTCACCATCCGAAAGGAATAGGAGCTTATCAGAGGGAATGCGATTGCCGAAAGCCAAATCCGGGAATGCTCTATCAGGCGGAGTGGGATTTATTGCGGGGAAATGAAGCAGAGTTTCCCATTCAAAGCCCTTACCGCTTAAGCCGGGAAGAACGGGAAGCATTGGAGCAGGAGCACAAGCAAGCAGAGCGAAAGGCTTGGCTTTCTCATTCCTATATGATTGGCGATAAAATCTTAGACTGTGAAGCCGGAGAAAACTTCGGCGTACAGCCTATCCTTCTGGCTACCGGCTACGGGAAAGAGGAGAAAAAGAAGCTGGAAGAGGAAGGGAAGCCTTGCCCTCCATACTTTGAAAATTTAGAAGAAGCCGCAAGATGGATTGTGGAGAGGGAGCTGTATTCATCATAGGAGTTCGCTTCAAGGTAATATAGGCATGAAATCGGGCACGCTCCCGCTAGCTTCGCCTTCGCAGTGAAGGACTGGACTGTATTCATCGAAGGAGTTCGCTCCGATGCGGTATAGGCATGAAATCGGGCACGCTCCCGCTAACCTCGCCCTGCAGCGGTACTAAGCGAAAAACTGCAGTACCTTTGTTTTTCGCAAGTACCGGCGGGCTCAGATTACCCCTGTTATCCCCCCTATACCGCAATCGCTTCTTCCTATTGGCTTATACAGTCCTTCACTTCACTGAGATCGTAGTTCTTGCAATCTCAGATTATCCTCTTTCATGCCCATACTGCATCTGTCGCTTCCATTTAATATTTTCTCAGTCCTTCTCTTCGCTAAGGAAAAATATAAAGAAAGCACAGCTGAATTCAAAAAACCGTAGTGGAACCGGTATTTTACCTGCTCTACTACGGTAATCATTTATTGCTGTTTTATATATTTTTCGGCTTGATATTTACTGCTGCTCCTTCTTTTTCAGAACCACAAAGCCTGCCAATGATGCTAAGGAAATTCCGAAAAGGGAAGCCCAAAGTCCTGTGAAGTTATAATCTCCGGTTGCTACGGATGCTCGGTCGGATACGCCCTTTACGCTTGGACGGGATTCTCCCAATACAGTTCCCTGCTTTTTCTCAACGGTTTCCGCTACGGGAGCCACTCGATTCTCTCCTAATACTTCACCGGCGGGAGCAGAAGCTGTCGGACGGCTTTCTCCCAGTACGATTCCGGGATTGGACGGTGCATTGCTGACAGTGCTTACAGTCACTCTTGAACTGCTTCTTCCACCGCCGCCATTGCTTGTTCCGCCAATACTAGGATTCGTAGGACTAGCCGGTACAGCAGGGGTTACGGGAGTTACCGGTTGTGCGGGCTGCTCCGGGTTAACGGGATCTACCGGTTGTACAGGATTTACAGGCTGCACCGGATTGCTCTTCGGCTCTACAGTGTTCATTTTTACGGTAAGAAGAACTTTGTCATTTCCTTGACCGGATACCTTGTCTCTACCGGCATCATTTTGCACTGCCCCCCAAACATAAGAGGTATTACCGGAAGCATAAACATACCATAAATCAGACTTCATATATCCTACTAAAGTTCCGGCAATACTTCCCTCTGTGCTAATGTTCTTTTCTGTCTCCGTTTCCGTTTCTACTCTATTGGAAGAAGTGGCATTGATTTTTAATCCTTTCATTACCAGCTGAATCTTTTGGGCAGAATTGTTAATAAGCTCCTGCAAATTTCCAAAAACACTGGTAGTTGCATGTCTTCCTGTAGCAGGGGAGGGATTAAAGTTTTCAATAGGGTATGCTTTGCCGGTAACAGGATCTTTGCCGTAGATTCTTTCGTTAGCCGCATTTTCATCGGAGCCTTGCTTCGCCAATGGCTTCATCTGGGTTAAATCCAAATCCATGACAAGGCTTACCTTCTTCTTGGAAAAGGAAGATTTTCCATAATTAATGCGATAAATCATGGGATTTCCATCCGCGGAGCTTAGCTCATAATGCTTCTTGGCATCCTCTAAGTCCGTCGGGAGATGGAAGCTTCCCTCCAGGTCATCTCCCAAAGTAAATGTGGAACGAAGGCCTGTCTCTAAATTGTTTACAAAAATATCATTTGACCCCGGTATAATTCCGGCAGACGCATTAATGGCGTTAGTCACTGGAGACACATCCAAATCCGCCTTCAGAGAATAGCTATCTTCCTTATTCACCGGATGTGCTGCAGTATTGGTACTGTCATAAGCTTCTGTACTCTCATCCTTTTTGATGGAAAGATCCCCTTGGAGAACTACATCTTTGTTTTTAAGCCTGGTAATTACATTATCTTCGACTCCGGGATGGCTTTCCACAATGGTCTTCTCTCCCTTGGCATCTTCTGCCGTCACAGTGGTATCCACGTGAATCACAGGTCCAGCTTCCCCTCCACGGGTCTTATCTACATGTGTGGAAATGTCTGTTCCCTGCTTTTGATCCTCCGACAGCACGGTATTCACATTGTTCGGTGCAGTGGTACCGGGATCCACTGCCGCTTCCTCTACAGTAACAACTGCCCCTTCTCTCCCGCTGGCTGTTCCCGCTCCTGGGGCTGTTGCTACTGTCGCCCCTGTTTCAGCCTCTGCCACTACTCCTGCTGTCGCTCCTGTTGCAGTTTCTGCCGCTGCTCCCGATGTCACTCCTGTTGCAGCTTCTGCCGCTGCTCCCGATGTCACTCCTGTTGCAGCTTCTGCTGCTGCTTCCATTGTTCCTGTCGTTGCCGCTGAAGCAGGATTTACTTCCTCAGCTCTGGCATTCATAGGAATCGCAACCATTGCTCCTTTCATAGCTAATGCAGCTACCTGTACTTTTAAGTTTTTCTTCTTCATTTCCTTCTCCCTGTGTTTAGAAAAGCTTTTTAAACTTTCCATCTGTCTTTTTAAAGCATTTACAGGACAAAACAGAAGAAATTTATACAAAGCTGCTGATACTGTTGTTCTATTTCTCCTGTTTTTGCTTTAAAAAATTAAAATAACTATAAACACTATACTAAGGAAAAAAAGTTAATAAGTCAAATCTTAATTCACAAAACGAGATACCGCACACTACGCGAGCGATACTCGTTAAGAATTAAACCGTTGCAGAACTGTTCTTTCCATGTTCTACAACGGTTTATTATTCCTCTAATGATATTCGTGCTTTTCCGTATTAACAGTAAAATGTACTAGATACAGAAAAAATGACTATCGGCATATTAATTTTCTTTTTTCTTCTGAAGAACCACAAAGCCTGCTAATGCCGCTAAGGAGATTCCAAAAAGGGAAGCCCAAAGGCCTGTAAAGTTATAATCTCCGGTAGCTACGGATGCTCGGTCGGATACGCCCTTTACGCTTGGACGGGACTCTCCCAATACAGCTCCCTGCTTTTTCTCAACGGTTTCCGCTACAGGAGTTTCACGATTTTCTCCTAAAACTTCACCAACAGGAGCTGTAGGAGTAGAAGCGGTAGGACGGTTCTCTCCCAAAACAGTTCCAGGGATAGTCGTTCTACTCGGTGTAGCAGGTGTAACTCCGGTTCTTTCGCCGCCGTTACTTGGCGCTACTGGGGTCACAGGCTGTGCAGGCTGAACAGGTACTTCAGGAGTTTCCGGCTTTACTGGTTCCTCAGGCTGTACAGGCTCAACGGGCTTTACCTTGCTTTCAGTAGTAGTCATTTTTACGGTAAGATCCACCTTATTATTGCCGTTATCATTTCCGGCTACTCTGTCACGGCCTGCTACAAAGTCACGGCCTTCCTCATTCTGAATAGCGCCCCAATTATAGGCAGCCTTACCGGTTACAGTAGTAGTAAAAAACCAAACCTTTACTTCCTTACTTACATCCGCCTTCATGTAACCAACTAAGGTTCCCCGAATAGTTCCCTCAGCACTTGTGGTTTTCTCTGTAGCAGTTTCTGTTTCTTCTACATTGCCATGTGCCGCATTAAACTTAATTCCCTTCATGATTAACTGAATCTTCTTGGCAGACTTGTTAATCAAATCATTTAAAGCGCCAAAGGTACTAATCTCCGCCTTTGGATTCTGATATTTGCTTAAATCCAAGTCCATGGCAATGCTAACCTTATCTTTAGCAAAGGAGGAATTGCCATAATTGATGCGATACATCATGGGGCTGCCGTCTGCAGAACTTAGTTCATAGTGCTTTTTAGCATCCTCTAAGTCTGTAGGCAGGTGGAAGCTTCCCTCTAAGTCTCTTCCCATCTCAAAGGTGGAACGAAGACCGGTTTCCATTTTATCGATGTTTACCGTCTTCATAAGACTATTTAACTGTGCTGAAGCATTGATAGCATTGTTTACAGCATTCACATCCAAATCAGCCTTTAAGCTATAGCTGTCCTCTTTATTGACTTCATGTGCAGCGTTACTGGTACTGTCAAAGTCTATACTGTTATCCTTTGCAATAGAAAGGTCACCCTGCATTACCACGTCTTTGTTTTTCACATTGCCCAGTACAGCCGGTAAGCCTTGAACTTTATCCCCAATAGTTCCTTCGCCCTTAGCCTCTTCCGGTGTAACCGTTGTATCAACATTGAGGATTGGGGTTTCCGCAACAATATCCGTTCCCTGCTTATTATCATCCGGTACTACAGTATCCACATTGTTGGGAACTGTGGTGGCAGGGTCAGCCGGTGCCTCTGCTACGGTAACCGGGGTAGCTGCGGCTGTTGGGGCTGACGCTTCCGTGGTAGCTGTTGCTGCTGTTCCGGTGCTTGCAGTTGCACCTGTTCCGGTGGTAGCCGCCGTGCTTGTTGCAGGAGTTGTCGCTGTACTTGCTGCAGAAGCTGCGGCAGTGGCAGATGCTTCTGTACTGCTTGTGCTCGCAGTCGCCGGTGCTGCCGTGCTTGCTTCTTCCGCTCTTACGGTCAATGGTGCAGCTGCAATGGCTCCTGTCATGGCGAGTGCAGCTACTTGTACTTTCAGTTTCTT
>NZ_CABSXI010000019.1:0-38291 GCF_902481605.1 uncultured Oribacterium sp.
GAAAAACAAGAGAAACGCAGTTTTTCGCTTAGTATCCGCTACGTGGCGAAGCTAGCGAGAGCGTGCCCCTATTTCAGACCTATATTGCTTAGAAAATTGTTTTGATTTTTTTACAATCCCTTCTTTTTTAATAGTCTTTCTCGTTTTTCAAACTTACACTATTTTGTCTTAAAAATCCCTTATACCTACAATTCCCTCCGCCGATACCATTTATAGAATTATTATAAATGTTCTTTCTTTTTGTGGCATGGAAGTATTAGAAAGAAACTTACCAAGGAGGGAAAATGAAATCTTTACGGAATACGCTTATCTTATCCATCTTGCTACCGATACTGGTAGTTTTTCTTTTGCTGGGCTTTGTCTTCTTACGGTTTATGGAGAACAAGAGCACAAAAGAAGGAGATGCGGCTATGGAATCCGCAGCAGTGCAGATGGGAAGCGCTGTGGATACTATTTTATCTGAAATTGAAACCAGAATAGGTGTTATCGAATTGGCGGTAACAGATATTCCGGACCAGAACAGAATTCAGGCAAAGGATTTGGATTACTTTAAGTCCTTTGAGGGCAATATGAATAATCTTTTGGTAGACGGCACCAAGGATATTCCCGGCCTGGTAGCTTCTTATGTTCGTTACGATCCGGCATTAACCTACGGTACTTCCGGAACCTTTTATACCGATACGGACGGAGACGGAAAGCTGGAGGCGGTTACCCCTACAGATTTGGCGGCTTATGAGCCTAGTGATACGGAGCATGTAGGCTGGTTCTATACCCCCTTGGCCAACAAAAAAGCCACTTGGATGGAGCCTTACTTTAATGCCAACATTTCCAAGACCATCATTTCCTATGTGGTTCCCTTCTATCTGAAAAATGGAGATAACTACGGTGTAACCGGTGTGGATTTCGACTTTGCCTACTTGGATGATTTGTTAAAGAAAAATCAGAAGTATGAGGGAGACAGCAGTTTTCTAATCAATGCGGAGGGTAAAATCCTCTACCATGCCCAGTATCAAAACGGTGAGAATTTCCAGGAGATTGAAGACGGTAAGTATGCCGATGCTTTCAAGGAAATGCAGGATAAGGACCACGGTTTTGTCCATGAAGGAAGCGGGAAGTCCTCCATTTTAATGGGCTTCACCACTCTGGAAAATGGATGGAAGATCGTGACGGTACCAAGCTATCATGAAATCTATGGAAGCTTGGAGAGCTTTAAACTGACCTTTACAGTTTTCTCTATTTTCTTTGCAGCCTTTATGTTGATTTTGGCTGTTTTGGTAGGAAATCGTATTGCCCACCCCATCGTGAAGCTTTCCAAGTCTGTGGAAAAGATGTCCCAGGGTGCATTGGATGAAAAGATTACCGTAAAAGATCAGACAGAGATTGGCGCTTTGGCTAAGTCCTTGGAGAGTTTGGGCGAACAGCTGAAGAATTATAAGCTTTACATCGGAGAAATTTCTCAGGTATTGAATCAGATGAGTGAGGGAGAACTTTCCATTTCCTTACAGCATGAGTATAACGGAGAATTTGCTTGCATCAAGGCGGCTTTAAATGCCTTGTCCGGAAAGCTTACCGATTTGATTGGAAATATTCAGACTTCCTCTGAAAGAGTTTCCGAGTTTGCAGGAAATGTGGCAAACAGTGCCCAGTCCTTAAGCCAGGGTTCCATTGAACAGGCAGGAAGCATTGAACAGTTATCCGAGAGAATTCGTGCGATTTCCGACCATGTGGAAAAGAGTGCGGAAAATACCAAGCTTGCCAATGCGGAAGCTCAGAGCACTCAGGGCGAGGTGGAGAAGGCTGACCAGCAAATGCAGAAGATGCAGAAGGCTATGGAGGAAATTTCCGATAAGTCCGGAGAAATTTCCAAGATTATCAAGACCATTGATGATATTGCTTTCCAGACCAATATTTTGGCTTTAAATGCGGCCATCGAGGCGGCAAGAGCAGGAACCTACGGTAAGGGCTTTGCAGTAGTAGCGGATGAAGTAGGAAACCTGGCACAAAAATCTGCCGATGCGGCAAAGGATACCACCACCCTGATTGAAGAAACCGTACGGGCCGTGGAAGAAGGCGCAAAGCTTGCAGAGCATACAGCAGTTTCCCTGCAGCATGTGGTTAAGGGCTCCGGTCAGGTCAATGATTTGGTGAATGAAATTGCCAAGGCAACAGAGGAGCAGGCAAAGGCCGTATCCGATGTACGAGAAGGCATTAACAGCATTTCCGATGTGGTACAGAGAAATACCGCAACTGCAGAGGAAAGCGGCGCTGCCAGCGAAGAGCTGAACCAGGAGGCTAAGGCACTGGAGAAGCAGGTGGCGGAATTTAAAATATAAAATAAAGCAGGATTGACTTCAGTCGCGTCCTGCAGCATAGGTTCGAAACAGGGGCACGCTCTCGCTAAGCTCGCCCAGCGGGTAGGGTACTAAGCGAAAAACTTCAGTTCCTTTGTTTTTCGCAAGTACCCACGGGCTCAGATTGCCCCTTGCTTCCAAACCTATCCTGCAGGAGCGCTAGACTTTAGGCTTTCCTGCTTTTTTGGTATAATGAAAAAAACTCGCACCACCGGTGCGAGAAATGGAGATACAAAAGAGATTGTATTTCATAGATGAGCAAGAGACCTGAAGGTTTAGCCTTGAAACAATGATTATTGGAAGGGGTTTTTTATGTTTTCCAAATGCTTTGTGACTGGGGGGAGCGGTTTTTTGGGTAGGACTCTTTTGGAGAGATTGCAAGAGCACTGTCAAGAAATTTATGCTCTTGTGCAAGAGGGAGATCCTCTGAATTCTTATATCCCGAAGGGGATTCATGTGATGAGGGGAGACCTGCGGGAAGAGGAGAGTGTAGAAGCTTTTTTGGCTACTGCGGATTCCGATTCCCTGGTCTTTCATTGTGCCGGCATTATTTCCGTGGCAACTAAGCCCGGAGAGCAACTGTATCAGGTGAATGTGGAAGGCACAAGGCGGATTCTTAGACATTGTCTTCGGAAAAATGTGAAAAGGCTGATTTATGTCAGCTCCGTCCATGCCATCCCTGAAAAGAAGGAGGGAGAGTATATCACGGAGGAAGCCGCATTTTCCCCGGAAACGGTACGAGGGGCTTATGCGAAAACAAAGGCAATGGCGACGGCTTCCGTAATAGAAGCCATGAAGGAAGGCTTAAGGGCAAATATCATTTTCCCCAGCGGAATTATCGGTCCCGGAGATTACGGGAGGGGGAGCTTTACCTCGATGTTATTCTCTTTTGTGGAAAGAAAGCTTCCCCTTGCTGTGGGAGGAGGCTATGACTTTGTGGATGTGCGAGATGTGGCGAAAGGCATTATCCTTGCGGCAGAAAAAGGGCGAATAGGAGAAGCTTATATTCTTTCCGGAGAGTATTTAAAGATGGAAGAGATTCTGTCCATGGTAAAGGAAAAGCTTTCTCTTCCGAAAATGCCTTTATTCCTGCCAAGATTTTTGGCGGAGGGGATTGCGCCTCTTTATGAGAGGGCATGTATCCTCAGGAAGAAACCTCTTTTCTTTACGCCCTACGCCATTTCCGTCCTGTATTCCAATGGATATTTTAGCAGAAAAAAGGCGGAGGAGGAGCTGGGATACGCTCCGAGAAGGGGAGCGGAAAGTATTGGTGATACCCTTCAATGGTTAAAGGGCAGAAAAAATCCGGAGGTTTAATATAAATCCAAAATAAATCCGGGCGTAATATAAATTTAGAATAAATCCGGGCTTAATATAAATTCATAATAAATGTAAGCATAATATAAATTTAGAAACAAATTCATTGAGCTTTAAGAATCTCCATGCTAAGATTACAAAGTGGCATTAATGACTAGACAAAGGAGGATACTATGGGATTTTTTGATGATTTAGGAAAGAAGCTTTCTGATGCAAGTCAGGACGTAATGCAAAAGGGTAAGGAAATGGCAGATACTGCTAAGTTCAATTCCCAGATTCATGATGAAGAAAAGAAGATTTCAGCAGTTTACAGCAAAATCGGTAAGAAGTATTTTGAAGTTTTTGAGAATGCTCCTTCCGAGGAATTTAAGGCTTTTATTGAAGAGATTCATGCCGCACAGGCAAAAATTGCGGAGATTCAGGAAAAGCTGAATGCTTTAAAGAATGAAGGCAAGGATGCGGTAGAGAATGTGGCAGCGGATGCGAAGGAAGCTGTAAATCAGGCAGCGGACAAAGTTGAGAATGTAGCAGAAGGTGCTGCGGATGCAGCTAAGCAGGCAGCAGAACATGTGGAGAACGCGGCAGAACAGGCCGTACACAAGGCAGAGGATGCTGTTGACAACGCAGTAAATGGAAACTAATTGTTTGCGTGCTACAAAGCATCTTAGTTAGGCATGGAGGAAGAAGAGTATGAAAACAAAGTTAGGAGTATCCGTAGGTTTAGCGGCTGCCGGCGTTTATGTTCTGGCGGTGCTGGGAAACTACACTGCGATTTTACTTGCTGTGGGTTATATTTTTCTGATGGAAGAGGATGCTTGGCTGAAGAAATCCGCATTGAAGGCTTTAGCAACTATGCTTTGCTTCAGCTTTCTGCTAAGCCTCTTGGGCTTGGTTCCGGATGTGTTTAAATGGGTTGGAACCGCCTTGTCCGTTATCAACGTCAATGACGGCACACGTGCCATTACCGCGTTTTGGTCCTTGATTACTCAGGCCATTGACATTTTCAAAACCTGTATTTTCCTGGCTCTGGCTTTCAAAGCACTGAACCAATCCACCATCACAGTTCCCGTTGTGGACGAGTTACTCAATAAGCATTTTGCAGAATAATCCGGAGGATTTGCTTACAAGTAAATCAAACAAAAGGAACTTAACAAAGAGCGGTGTTTGCCTAGGCACACTGCTCTTTTTGTATTTGTCTTGAGATAAAGGAGTGAGAAGTATCCGTAGTTCTGACTAATAGCCTTGAAATTAGAGGCAATCTGAACCCGCCGGTACTTGCGAAAAACAAAGGAACTGCAGTTTTTCGCTTAGTATCCGTTGCAGGGTGAAGTTAGCGGGAGCGTGCCTCTGTTTCAAGGCTATTAGGTGGAACGAGGAGGGGCAATTTATATGGAAAAATATATTGGAGCGCGCCTGGGGAACCCCGCTCTTTCCCCTTCCTGACGACATTTTATTGACTAGTGAAAAATCTATGTTAGACTAGGAATGTTTATAGAATATAGAATAAGAACAGAATTTCCTGCAAAAAAGGCATTTGAAAAAAGTGCCGAAAAGAGAGTTCTTTGTAGGATGAAGAAGATAAAAGAGATAAAGGAGAGTCTATGGAAAAAAAGCCTTATTATATTACCACCGCCATTGCCTATGCCTCAGGAAAGCCCCATATCGGGAATACCTATGAGATTATCCTAGCTGATGCCATTGCCCGCTTCAAGCGTTATGAGGGCTATGACGTATTTTTCATGACCGGAACCGATGAGCACGGACAGAAAATTGAGGGGAAGGCCAAGGATGCGGGAAAGACTCCTAAGGAATTCGTGGATGAGGTGGTGGGAGAAATCCATACCATCTGGGATTTGATGGACACCTCCTATGATAAGTTCATGCGTACCACAGAGGAATATCACGAAAAGCAAGTGCAGAAGATGTTCCGAAAGATGTACGAGAACGGAGATATTTATAAGGGAAAATACGAGGGTTGGTACTGTACTCCCTGTGAGTCCTTCTGGACCGATTCTCAGCTTGTGGACGGAAAATGTCCGGACTGCGGAAGAGCGGTGGAGAAGGCCAGTGAGGATGCCTACTTCTTTAGAATGTCCAAGTATGCGGACCGTCTGATGGAGCATATTGAAAGCCATCCTGAGTTTATTCAGCCGGTTTCCCGAAAAAATGAGATGGTGAATAACTTCTTAAAGCCGGGCTTACAGGATCTTTGTGTGTCCCGTTCCTCCTTTACCTGGGGAATTCCCGTGGACTTTGACGAGAAAAATGTAGTTTACGTTTGGCTGGATGCCCTTAGCAACTATATTACCGGTATCGGTTACGATGTGGACGGAGAGCATCAGGAGCGTTTTAAGAAATACTGGCCTGCAGACCTGCATTTGATTGGAAAGGATATTGTCCGCTTCCATACCATCTACTGGCCCATCTTCTTGATGAGCTTAAATGTTCCCCTGCCCAAGCAGGTTTTCGGACACCCCTGGTTACTTACCGCTACTGCCAAGTCGGATGAGGGAACCAAGATGTCCAAGTCCAGAGGAAATGTAATCTATGCCGATGATTTGGTAAGACTCTTCGGTGTGGATGCGGTGCGTTTCTTCGTTATGCATGAGATGCCCTTTGAAAATGACGGTGTAATCTCTTGGGAGTTGATGGTAGAGCGTTTCAATTCCCAGCTGGCCAACATTTTAGGAAACCTGGTAAAGCGTACCATTTCCATGAGCAATAAGTACTTTGACGGTATTGTGGAAGATAAGGGCGTGACAGAGCCGGTGGATCAGGATCTGAAGAACACCGTTTTAGAGCAGGCAAAGCTTGCCGCATCCAAGATGGATGAGCTGAAGGTGGCGGATGCCTTAACCGCGATTTTTGAGATTTTCAGACGTTCCAACAAATATATTGATGAGACGGAGCCATGGGTTTTGGCTAAGGAAGAGAGCAAGGCGGATCGTTTGAGAACCGTGCTTTACAACCTGACAGAATCCATTGTCATCGGTGCATCTTTACTGAAGAGCTTTATGCCCTCCACAGGAGCGGAGATTTTAGAGCAGCTTTCCACTACGGAAAGAGACTTTGCTTCCCTTTCCGACTTCGGTCTTTACCCCTCCGGTAATAAGGTGGTGGCGGACCCAAAGACTCTCTTTGAGAGAAAGGATTGGAAAGAGGTAGAGAAGGAAGTGGAGAAGATTACCGAGGCCCAGATTGCCAAGGCACAGGCCGAGGAGAAGAAGGAAGAGGCTAAGAAGGCGGCGAAAACAGCGGCTGCTTGCCATACAGGAGAGGCTGACACAGGTCTTGAAAAGGGCATTGATATTCCCTTTAAGGCTGAGATTTCTTATGAGGACTTTGACAAATGTGACTTCCGTATCGGAAAGATTATCCATGCTGAGGAAGTGAAGAAGTCTAAAAAGCTGCTGCTTTTCAAGGTACAGGTAGGATCTGAAGTAAGACAGATTCTTTCCGGCATTAAGTCCAGCTACAAGCCGGAAGACCTTTTGGGCAAGAAGGTTATGGTGCTTTGCAACCTTGCCCCCAGAGAGATTTGCGGCTATCAGTCCGAAGGAATGCTCCTTTCCGCTATTGACGAAGAGGGCAAGCTTTCCCTGATGACCTCCCTGGCGGATATGCCTGCCGGAGCAAGCATTTCATAATATGACGAACTACCAGGCCATTTTAAATACCAAGAAAAAAGGGGGAGGAGTTTCCGCGTTTATGCTGAAGCTCCTTGCCCTTATTTCCATGACTATAGACCATTTTGCCGCCATCGTAATCCTAAACGGAAAGCTTTACGGCTATTCTACCGAGTATTTTCAAATGGCCATTGCAACAGAGGAGGGGCACAGATTGCTCCAAATCTATAGAATCTTTCGGATTATCGGCAGATTGGCCTTTCCGATTTATGCCTTTCTCCTGACGGAAGGCTTCCGCCATAGCCACGACCGAAAGAAATATTTTTTCAGACTGCTTTTGATGGGCATAGTCTCGGAAGTGCCCTTTGACCTGGCATTTTTCAATCAGGTCTATAATTTTACCGTTCAAAATATCGGTTTTACTTTGGCATTGGGCGTGCTGTGTATGGAGGGGATGCATCGTTTTCGGAAAAATGTTTTCTACAAATGGGCTGCGGTGCTGTCCTGTGCCGCCATTGCGGAGCTGATTCGGGCAGACTACGGAGCTTTAGGTATTTTCCTGATTGCCGCACTGTATAACTTCCGTAAGGAAAAGGCACTGCGCCTGTCCTCAGGGGCTGCGCTGTCAGCGGCTCTGTCCTATGGGAGCTACTGTTTTGCAGCATTGAGTTTTCTCCCGATTGCCTTTTACAATGGTGAAAAGGGGCGAATTTCCCTCAGTCGTTTCTTCTACGTGTATTATCCTTTGCATCTTGGTTTTTTCTATCTTTTGATTTACTTAGGGGCAAAGATTACGGCGTAGGAATTTCCGGGAAATAGTCATAAGATTATCCGAAGAACGGTGCGAAGAACAAGTGCCAAGAATAAGCGCAAGAATAAGTACCAAGAATAATTAAAAAGAATATAGAGTATGTAAGGAAAACAGAAATCAAAAAGGAGAAGAAGATGATTTTTGATACCCATTGCCACTACAATGATGAATCCTATGGGTCAGACAGAGAGGCATTGCTCCGCTCCCTTCCGGAACAGGGGGTGGACCGGATTTGTGAAATCGGTTATAACCTGGAAAGCTCCAAGGAGGCTATTCGTTTAGCGAGAGAGCTTTTTATTCCGGGACTTCAAAAATATGCTGTAGTGGGCTTTCATCCGGAAAATGCGGATGAGCTTACGGAAAAATCGCTGCTTGAGATTTATACCCTGAGCCAAGAAAAGGAAGTGGTGGCTATGGGGGAGATAGGACTGGATTATTTTCGGATAGATAAGCGCTCCAGGGTAGAAAAAGAGCAGGAGGCAGAGGCCTTTGCCAAAGGGGAAATTACGGAGATACAAGCGTTCAATCCGGATCCGGAGGTGCAGAAGGACTGCTTTATTGCCATGATGGAGCTGGCCAGGAAAAGAAATCTTCCGGTAGTGCTCCATTCCCGGGATGCAGCTATGGACACCTACCATTTACTTAGAGACCATAAGGGCTATGTCAATGGGGGAATTGTGCATTGCTTCTCCTACCCGGTGGAAGTGGCTAAGCAATTTATCGATTTGGGGATGATGGTAGGCATCGGTGGCGTACTGACTTTTTCCAATGCCAAGAAGTTAAAGCAGGTGGCGACGGAGATTCCTCTAAACCACATTGTTTTGGAAACAGATTGCCCTTACATGAGTCCGGTTCCTCTTCGAGGAAGCAGAAACCATTCCGGAAACCTTCGCTATGTGGTTTCCTGCCTGGCGGAATTAAAGGGAATTTCAGAGGAAGAGGTTATACGGAAAACTACGGAAAATGCCTTACAGGTGTATCGCATTAAAGATTAAAGAAAAAATGCAGTAAAACACTGCATCGGAAGGAATGAGATGGCGAGAAAAATCTGCTATCGAATCCGGCAAATAAAAAACTTCGGGAACTCCACCCAGGATAACCCACGGCACATGAAAGGTTTACCTTAGTGCTGCTATGTTCCCATCCTGACACGGTTCGGTATCTCCCATTGCGTGGGGCCCAAGCTTCATTGCCCCCGAAGCTTATTGAGTATAACGGATTTTCAGGAAATTGACAAGGGAAAATGCATTTGGGCGACAGTGCACATGCATTTGTGCAGCAGTGTACAAAATACTTTTGGGCGGCAGTGTACAAAATGCATTTGGGCGGTAGTGTACAAAATGTATTCGGGTAGCAGTGCACAATATTTTCGGCTGGCAGCGTGCCGGAAGAAACAAGGAAGGATAGTAAGAAGGCAAGGAAGGGTAAGGCTATATGCAGTTTTCGCAAATGATCTTTGTGGCGGGATTTCTCCCCCTCTTTTGTGTTTTGTATTTCGGAAAGAAGGATCTTGCATGGAAAAATCGAGTATTTTTCCTGGCATCTTTCTTCTTTTTGCTTTTTCAGGGGCTGTTGGCAGTGGTTTTTCTTTCCGTTTTTAGCTTCTTCAGCTTTTATATGGGAAAATGTTTAGGAAGGGCCACAGAAGAAAAAAAGAAAAAAATATTTTTTCTCTCCCTGCTGGGCATCATCCTTCCCTTAGCTTTCTTTAAGTATAGCGGGTCTCTAAGCATCTTACCGAAAATGCTAAAGGGCTGGATGCCCTTTGGGATTTCCTTTTACAGCTTCCGTTTTATTGCTTACCTTTACGATTGCTTTCAAGGGAAGGATCCTGAAGAAGATCTTTTCTCCTTTTCCCTCTTTGCTTTTGCCTTCCCGGTGCTGTCCCAGGGGCCGATTCTTCGCTATTCGGAGATTCGAGAAGAAATCAAAAATCGGGAATTTTCTTATGAATCTTTCTCCCACGGGCTTTTTCGTTTCACCTTCGGTTTATGGAAAAAGCTGGCCTTAGCAGATGCTTTGGGCACGCTTTCTATGGAAGTACTTAGCATGGAAAGCGTGAAACAGTACGCCGTTTTCAGTGGTGCTTCTCAATCCATTTCCTTTTTGGCAGTTTTTCTTTCCGGACTGTCCTATATGCTACAGATTTTCCTGGATTTTTCTTCCTATACGGATATGGCCATTGGACTTGGAGAAATCTGCGGCTTCAGCCTTCCGGAAAACTTTCAGTCCCCCTACAGTGCCCGCTCTATTCGGGACTTCTGGAGACGCTGGCATATTTCCTTATCCATGTTTTTCCGGGACTATGTTTATATTCCCTTAGGGGGAAATCGTGTTCCCTTCCTTGTACAAGTAAGGAATCTGCTTTTGATTTGGCTCTTAACCGGAATCTGGCATGGCTCCACGGCCAACTTTCTGCTTTGGGGACTGTACTTTTTCCTCTTTATTATGCTGGAGCTTTGCTGTAAGAAGCTTTGGAGGAGAATAGAAAAGGCGGAAGCAGGAATCCTATTATTCCTTCAAGAGAAATTTTCGGCAGGAAAGACATTTTTAGAAAAGCAGGAGAGAAGAAAACAGATTTTTTCTATACTGCTTCGGTGCTTACAGCATTTTTATACCCTTGTGGTCTTGTATTTTTCCTGGATTTTATTCCGTTTTTCTGACTTCAAAAGTTTAAAAAATATCCTGCTCATTCATACTTTTCCAAAGAACCTCCCTTTGCTGGATGAGAAAACGCTCTTGATTGGAAAAAGCCACATCTTCCTCCTCCTTTTGGCGATTCTTTTTTCCGGCAATCTTTTGAGTAGCTTAGAGGAAGAATGGCAAAAACTTTTGTCCAGAGGAAAGCTTCGTCTGTCGAAGAAGAAAAGAAACAGTCTTGGCTTCTATGGTATGGAGGATAGTGAGGAGGAAATTGTCGACGGAGATGCGGATGAAAATATTTCGTCAGAAGCAATAGGCGGAGCCATAGAAGATATTACGCCGAAAGCCGAAATCGAAGGTTTGGGTCTTATTGGCTCGGAAGCAATGGTCGGGGATGCGGAGCTGATTACACCGAAAACTGTAGTCGAAGATTTGAGACATATTGGCTTGGAAGCTATAGACGAAGAGGCGGAAGCGATGAGTTCAAAAGCCATGTTCGGAGAGGTAGGAGCAAGTTTGACTGAATATTCTTCTCCTTTAGAGGCTTTATTCCCCGAGGAAAAATATCCTAAATTGAAAGTAAGCTTAGATTCTGAGATGAATTCTGAGCTTGAAAGCGGGGAAGAGGAAGGAAAAGAAGAAACCACAGAAGAGAGAAAGGAAAATCCGGAATTAGAGCTTGGTGAAGGGCTTTCCGAAGAGCTTTCCGGAGAAACGATAGGGGAAGAGGAGAAGAACTCCTCTGAGGAAACAAGTCTCTCAGAGACAGAAGAATTGAATCAGGAGGACAGAGAAGATCAGTACCGACATGAAAAAATTCTAAGAAGAATTCAAAGAAGAACGAAGCTGAGTATCTTCTTCTTAGACCATGCTGAACAACTGTATTTCTGGGGAAAGCTAGTGGCGGCGATTGCCTTTTTACTGCTGTCCTTTGCCCTTATGGCAGGACAGAGCTATATGCCGTTTTTGTACAATCAGTTTTAAAATAATATAATGACTATTCAGATATTAATAAAAGAACTAAGAAGAGCGCTCCAGGATATAATGAGATGAGAGGAGATAAATCAGATGATAAGGACGGCTAAGAAAAGACTAAATATAGAGATCGAAAGGTTTGTAAATGATATACTTCTATCGCCCGATTATTTTGTAAAGGATACAAACTATAAATTAGATTCTAATGCTGACATAGTATACTCAGAAAACAATAGTAATAAGTTGATTGAAAAAAGCTATAAATTAGATACTACCGATGATATAGAAACTCCAATAAATAAACGTAAAGAATTAGTCGAAGAATATATAGCGAATTCACCGCAGATG
Source organism: uncultured Oribacterium sp. (assembly GCF_902481605.1). Classification (NCBI taxonomy): domain Bacteria; kingdom Bacillati; phylum Bacillota; class Clostridia; order Lachnospirales; family Lachnospiraceae; genus Oribacterium; species uncultured Oribacterium sp. The sequence goes on from NZ_CABSXI010000019.1 coordinate 12,072, forward strand.
ACGAATCATGAAATATGTCATCAAATGTTTAGGAATGCATTTAGAGGAAGAACTAAAATGTTCATTCAAATGTATAACTGTATGAAAAGTAATATCGAAGAAGATATTATTACAGTTCAGTATTCTTTGGTGACGTCGCAGATGTTAAAATATGATCAAATGATGTTGAAAGCAATGAATGATAAAAATGATAATGAATATAGAAATGAGGTTTTAAAGTATTATCGTCCGTATTTTTTTAGTTTTATTGCAGAAATAAAACGAAGTGAGTATGAATCCATAAAAAATCTGCATGAGGAATTATATTCTAAAGACAGGATGGATGATTCATATATATGGATGCAATGTTCATTTCTTCCTCCAAACGATGAACATATTAAGCTAAGTGGATACGTTGCGGAGAGTGCAAGTAATTTTGATAAAATAAAAGCAGAGCTTTACTTGATTAAGAACAAGAACTTTTCTCAAAAGGAGATTGATGAAATATTAGAAACTTATAAAATAAAGAGTAAATGTATTCGAGCGGATAAGGAATTTATTGATTTTTTAGAAAAAAAAATAAAAAATATGCCTTTGTTATCTATTAAGGCATATAGGATTGGTAATGGGAACTGTATTTTTATGTGTACAGGCAAAAAGAATAAGGGCTTTTTCTATGACATAGGATTTAATTGTAAACATCGTCCAAAAAAAATAAAACATGGTGTAACTTACAATTATTCTGATACTATGAAAAAGATAGTGAATAATAAACCAAATTTTATTGTATTATCGCATTGGGATATGGATCATATTGCAGGGATTTCTGCTACTAGAAAGGATTTTTTGGACGTGGATTGGTTTGCACCTGATTGCTTTGATGCATGTCTAGATGCAAAAAGGTTAGCGCTCTTCCTTAGTATGAAAGACCATTTAATCCTGGCGGACAGAAAACAAGGTGGGCGCTTAATAGGTGGTGTTATAGAGATTTCCTCTACTAAAAAAGAAAAAATAGGTCAATATAAGTTTTATATAGGCGGAAAGTCTGGTTGCGATTTCAGCTATTCTAATTGTGAAGGAATAGTTATTGAATATACATGTTTTTTTGGTAATCAAGAAAAAGTCATTCTGATGATGGGAGATGTGAATTACGCATCTTTTAATAAAGCTCGCCAAAATTCGGGGGAACTTGAGATTGCAGATACTCATATTGATTACTTAGTTGTTCCGCATCATGGTTCAGGGCATACAGACTATATTAAGCTAACAAATGGTAGACGCTTTAAAACTAAGGTGGGGAAAGCCATAATCTGTTGTATTAATGATGTTCAATCAGATCGCCCTAATAAAAAGCATCTGGAAGTACTAGAAGAAAGGTTTGCAGAGGTTGTTACTACTGAGGGGGCAAAAAAACCTCCTTACATCGGAATTTCTCTCTAGCTTATTTTTGATTATTTTGAAAACATTTTAAGTATAAGACATTACTATAAGCTATTGCGTAATAGAATACAGGAGTATAGAGAAATGGATAATCAGGGGAAAGAAGAAGTAGCTAGAGAAGAGAAAGCAATAGAAGTAGAAGATTCCGGAAATTTATCGGAAAAGCCCAAGAAGGATTTTCCTTATGCCAAGGTATTTTCTCTGGCTATGATGGGACTTTTGTCTTGTCTTTTTGTGCTGGGGATACTTTTACCTCTTAGACCCGGATATTCTGATGCGGAAAAAAGAGAACTGAAGAAATTTCCTGCATTTTCTGCCCAGGGACTTTTTTCGGGAACTTATTTTCGGGATATTAGTTCCTGGTATCAGGATAGCTATCCGGGAAAAGAGGAGTGGATGCTTTTGGCTTCTAAAACCAAGGCTTTCTATGGATTTCAGGGAGAACAGATTTACGGGGGAGGAGAGCAGGTCAAAGAAGAAATCCCTACCGGAGAGGGGGCCTTGGCGGAAACCTTTGCAGTAGAAAAAAGTGCATCGGAGGAAGAGTCCCCGGCAGAGGGGAAGGAAGCAGAGGCGAAAGCGGAAGAAAAAGAACAGGCTTCGAAAGAAGAAAGGCAAAATGCAGCAGAAAATCAGAACAAGCAGGAAAACAGCAATTTTGAAACAGATGCAGAGGGAAACTTACAGATTCAAAAGGCGGGAGAGGCGGAAAATATTGGCGGAGAGCAGATTGGAAGCCTGTATCTAAACGGAGATTCCGCCTATGAACTCTATTATTTTAGTGAAAAGGCGGTGCGCTCCTATGCTTCTCTGCTAAATACGGTGCAGGCAATGTTCCCTAAGGTGGAAGTAAGCGCCATGATTGTGCCCAATTCTTTTGGCATTATGCTGGACCCTAAGGTGCAGGAGAAGCTGGCTTCTTCCGGCATGGATCAAGCCATTGCCTATAGCTATAGTTTGATGGAGAAGAGTATCAATACGGTAAATGTTTATGACATCCTTGCTGCCCATAAAAATGAATATATTTACTTTAGGACGGATCATCACTGGACTCAGCTGGGGGCTTACTATGCTTATCAGGAATTTTGTAAATCCAAGGGCTATAGCACAAAGCCCTTATCCGCGTACCAAAAAATGGATTTTCCCAACTTTTACGGCACCTTTTACTTCTTTATGAATAGGCCCGAAAGCTTAAAAGCTCATCCGGATGAGGTTACTGCCTATCAGGGAAGTATGAATAGCATGCAATTTACGGATCAGGGAGCTGCTTTGCAGGAGGGAAAGCTGATTTATGATGCCGGTCAAATGTTACCCGGTAACAAATATAACAGCTTTATGATGGGAGACCATGCTTATGTGGAGATTCACAATGAAGAGGCTCCTCGGAAGAAGAGTATTTTGGTTTTAAAGGATTCCTACGGGAACGCCTTTGTGCCCCTTTTGGCTCAGGATTATCGGGACGTGTATGTGGTAGACTACCGGCATTATCAGGAAAATGCTTCCAGCCTTATGCAAGAAAAGGGCATCGATGAAATATTGTTCCTGAACAATATTATGGGAGTAGGAGAAAGCATTTCCAAGAAAATGATGGCGGTGTTCCAATAGACCATGGAGATAGTTCTCATTGACACAAGTATTTCTATCCCTTAAAATAAGCTTGTTAAAAGGTTGAATATGGTAACAGAGAGATTTTTGCAAGGGATTTTTGGCGTGGCCAACCCTGCTTTGCTTCACATATTTGTACATTAACAAAAGAATAGTGAAGGAGGTACAGACATTGAACCCATTGGGAATCGCCATCATTGTGATTGTGGCGGCAGTAGTGGGGGCAATCATGTTCATCCTTGGACAGAATAAAGAAAGAACCAATTATGCTCGGAAGGTAGGAACAGCTGAGGAAAAGTCCAGGGAGATTATTGATGATGCCATTCGCACTGCGGAGAACAAGAAGAGAGAAGCATTACTAGAAGCAAAAGAAGAAGCACTGAAGGCTAAGAATGAGCTGGATAAGGAAATTAAGGACCGTAGAAGAGAAATTTCCGACCTTGAGAAGAGAATTTTGAAAAGGGAAGAAAGCTCCGAGAAGAAAGCGGCAAACTTAGAGAAGAAGGAATCGGATCTTCAGAGAAAAGAGGAAGGATTACAGACCAGGGAAGGGGAAATCGAACAGCTTCATAGCCAGAAGCTGATTGAGCTGGAAAGAGTTTCCGGCTTAACCAAGGATCAGGCCAGACAGGAATTGTTGCATTCCGTAGAGGAAAGTATTAAGCACGATACCGCTTTATATATTCGGGAATATGAGGCCAGAGCCAAGGAAGAGGCGGAGAAAACCGCCAGAGAATATATCGTAGAGGCTATTCAGCGTTGTGCGGCAGACCAGGTAACAGAGTCTACCGTTTCCGTTGTACAGCTTCCCAACGATGAAATGAAGGGAAGAATCATCGGTCGTGAGGGTAGAAATATCCGCACTTTAGAGCAACTGACCGGAGTGGAGTTGATTATCGACGATACACCGGAGGCAGTGGTGCTGTCCGGCTTCGACCCGATTCGTAGAGAAGTAGCCAGAATTGCACTGGAAAAGCTTATTGTAGACGGCAGAATTCACCCTGCTCGCATTGAGGAGGTGGTGGAGAAGAGTCGTAAGGAAGTGCACGACAGCATTAAGGAAGAGGGAGAGTCTACTCTCTTGGAACTGGGGGTTCACGGTGTGCATCCGGAGCTGGTGTTCCTTTTGGGAAGAATGAAGTTCCGTACATCCTTTGGACAGAACGCTTTACAGCATTCGATAGAAGTAGCACAGATTTCCGGCCTTTTGGCGCAGGAGCTGGGCTTGGATGTTCGTATGGCTAAGCGTGCCGGTCTTCTCCATGATATTGGAAAGGCCATTGACCATGAAGTAGAAGGAACCCATGTGGATCTTGGTATTGAACTTTGTCAGAAATACCATGAGCCCGAACCCGTTATCAATGCTGTGGCATCTCACCACGGCGGAACGGAGCCCACATCCTTGACTTCCTTCATCGTGGCGGCAGCGGATGCCATTTCCGCAGCAAGACCGGGAGCCAGAAGAAAGGCTTTGGAGACTTATACCAACCGTTTGAAGGAATTGGAAGAAATTGCCAACTCTTATCACGGAGTAGAGAAATCCTTTGCGGTACAGGCGGGACGAGAGGTTCGCATTATGGTAGTTCCGGAAGAGGTGAGTGATGATGATATGACCATTATGGCCAGAAACATTTCTCAGCAGATTCAGGAGCAGATGCAGTATCCCGGCGTGATTAAGGTAAACATCATCAGAGAGTCAAGAGCGGTAGATTACGCGAAATAAGGCTTCGGCACAGGGTTCAAAAGAGCTTTGTGCCGATTCTTTGATTTTCCGAAACTGATGCAATCCGCTATTTTTTATAGGCGGATTTGGATAAAGAAGTAACGAGTTTAAAAGAAATTTGTCATATCCTAAGAAGTTCTTTCAATATTTTTTCTGATTCTCCACAGAATTTTTGTTAAAATTCCGGAGAGAATATAGAAGGGATAAGAAATACAGTTTTGCTAAATTAACAGACATATTGTTGGAATATGAGGTTCAAGAATGGGAAGAGAGATAAGAGAAGGAGAAAGAGGACATAAGAGAGGAAAGAAAAAATCCTCTGCCTTTCGCTTTATCCGGAGGCTGTTTCTGGGCAGTGTTTTGTTTCTGTTTGTGCTTTCTGTATTGGGCTATGTGATTTTTATCCGTCCGGAGGTGAATCGTCTCCGGGGGATTGCCTATGATAAGCTGGCAGGCAGCAATTTAAAGGATTTAACCAAGAGAGCGGATACGGTGGTTTTTGATACAGACGGACAGCAGCTTGGCACCATTAATGCCGGGCATTTTGTGTACGATAAAATCGAAGACATTTCCCCGAATCTGCAAAATGCCTACATCGCCCAGGAGGATAGAAATTTTAAAACCCACCACGGAGTGGATTATAAGGCCACACTTCGTGCGGTTTTTCAGCTGGTCAAAAATCGGGGAAGAATCACCCAGGGCGGTTCTACCATTACCCAACAGGTGGTGAAGAATACCTATCTAAGCCAGGAGAAAACCTTTACCAGAAAGATTGTAGAAATCATGTTGGCGCAAGAGCTGGAGAAGATGTACAGCAAGGCCGACATTATGGAGATTTACTGTAATACCAACTTCTACGGAAATAACTGCTACGGTGTGGAAGCGGCCAGCCAGTATTACTTCGAAAAGCCTGCAAAGGACTTGACGGTGGAAGAAGCGGCTATGTTGGCGGGGATTTCCAACGCACCGTCCCGATATGAACCGGTGCGCCACCCGGATTTGGCTTTAAAGAAGCGAAATCAGGTATTAAAGTCTATGGAGACAGTGGGATATATTACAGAGGCGGAATATGAGGAGGCCATCGGAAAGCCTTTACAGATTTCCCAAAATGTGCAGAAGGGTACGGATGAGGATTATATGAACTCCTATGCCCTCTATGCGGCTACCATCCGTATGATGGAGGTTAATAAATTCCCCTTTACCTATCATTTTGAAACCCAGGCAGATAAGGAAGCTTATCAGGATCAGTACGAGGAACAATACAATTTTTACAATCGGGAGCTTCGGGCGGGAGGATACAAAATCTATACCTCCCTGGACCCTAAAATCCAAAACATTTTACAGGAAACGCTGGACAAGGGGCTGTCCAAGTTCCAGGAGGTGCAGGAAAACGGAAAGCTTTCCATGCAGGGGGCCGGCGTAATCATTGACAATAAAACAGGTTATGTGGTGGCTACCGTTGGAGGAAGAGGCACCGAGGACAAATATAACCGTGCTTACTTAAGCTATCGTCAGCCCGGTTCCGCCATTAAGCCTTTGCTGGATTATGCACCGGCCTTGGATCTTGGAGAGTACAATGCGGCTTCCGTTATTGACGACCACAAATTTGAAAACGGACCCTCTAATTCCGGTGACAACTACTATGGTGCTGTTACCATGAGAGAGGCGGCCAACCGTTCCTTGAATACGGTGGCTTGGCAAATATTGGACGGAATCGGCATTCAGAACGGTTTGGATTATTTGGAGAAAATGCATTTTTCCGGAATCAGCGTGAAGGATAATGATGCCCTGGCAGTTTCCATCGGCGGCTTTACCAACGGTCTTCGTGTGGTGGATATGGCGAAGGGCTATTCCACCCTGGCCAATGGGGGCGTATACAGCAATAAAACCTGCATTCTCAAGATTGAATCCGATAAAGACGGGGTGGTGGCAGATGAGAAGACCATCCAGAATACCCAGGTCTTCCGAGAAGATACCGCCTTTATTATGACGGACATTTTAAAGGGAACCATGAATACGGAGTATGGTACCGGCCGTGGTTTACAGCTGAAAAACAAGATGCCGGCAGCAGGAAAAACCGGAACCAGTAACGGCTCAAAGGATACCTGGTTCTGCGGCTATACCAAATATTATAGTGCGGCAATCTGGGTTGGCCATGATATGCCTGTGGAAATGCCGGGAATCTACGGTGCCACCTATGCCGGAAAAATCTGGAAAAATACCATGGATATTCTTCATGAGGATCTGGAGCCGGAGGATTGGGAAGTGCCGGATACTGTAGTCAAAGAGGCGGATGAAAAGTCCGGCATTACAGACTACGTTTCCAAGACCGCAAAGCAAAGAGGCGAAGAGAATCGTAAGAAGAAGGCGGAAAAGGAAACCAAGGCACAGATAGAGAAGGACATCAAGACCTATGAGGCTATGAAGATTCAGAAGCTGGAGGATGTCTTTACTGCCAGAACCCTTTTCGGAAAAATCCGGGATTCCTTAAATGATATTACGGATGAAAAATTCAAAAAGGAATATCAGGAGCGACTCTTTACAAAGCAAAAAGAGTTCCTGGTGATTGAGGATAAATGGAAAGACGAGATTGATGCTTACATTGCCAAGAAGGAAGAAGAATCCAGAGTACAGGAATCTATAGCGGAAAGTAAGGCAAAGGAAGCGGAGGAAAAGGCGCAGAAGAATGCCAAGCGAGAGTCCTTCTTATCCGCTCTGACCGGTTTACAGAGCTTAGAGTATAGAGATGGAGACACGGAGGCATTGATTAATGATGCTATCGAACGTTTGCAGGAGTTGAACGGCAGTGAAGACTATTACAGCTTAAGCCAGCAGCTGGATGCGGCAATCCGCCGTGTTCGAAGCCTGCCCAAGAAGGAAGAAGAAACTCTCGAAAGTAAGAGTGGAGAAGGATCTCCCTTCTATAGCGGTCCGGGACCGGGAAATTACCTGGGAGAGCGAGACAGTAATAACGGCCCGGGAGTAAGCCCATAGAGGGTTCTACGAAGGAACCGATCATGGAGTAAACCCATAGAGGAATCCACGAAGGAACCGATCCGGGAGTAAGCCCATAGAGGAATCCACGAAGGGACCAATCTGGTAGGAGTTCTTAGGAAGGAAAATAGTTTATGGCAATAGGGAAAATTCATCCGGCTTGCAAACAGTATTTATGGGGAGGAGAAAAGCTGATCCGGGAATACGGGATATCCTCTCCTAAGACTCCCCTTGCGGAAGCTTGGGTGCTTTCCGCCCATCCGGATGGAGACAGTCGTATCAGCTTTTCCGACGAGGCGCGTTTTTTGGAAGGAGCGGAATCTTCTGAAGGAGCGGAGTCTTCTGAAGGGACGGAATCTTCAGAAGGGAGATTTTTTTCCGAAGGAGAGAGTTGTTCCGAAGGAGAAAGCTTTGCCGATTTTCTTAAATCCCATCCTGAGGCAGTAGGAAGTTTGGGAAAAGACTTTTCCTTTTTTCCTACGCTGATTAAACTGATTGATGCGAAGAAAGCCCTATCCATTCAAGTGCATCCAGATGACAGTTATGCTTTATCCCGGGAAGGGCAATACGGCAAAACGGAGATGTGGATCGTCTTGGAACGGGAGGAAGGCGCTTTTCTTTATTTCGGCTTTCAAAAAGACTATACGGAAGAAGAAATTCGAAGAGCGATAGAGGAGGAAAACTTTCCTTCTCTTCTTTGTAAGGTGATGGTAGAACCGGGGGATGTATTTTTTATTCCGTCAGGAACCGTGCATGCCATCGGAGCCGGTATCCTGCTTGCGGAAGTACAGCAAAACTCTAACCTGACCTACAGGGTTTACGATTATGGCAGAAAAGACGCTCAAGGAAATACCAGAGAACTGCATGTGGAGAAGGCTTTGGAGGTGATGGACCGAAAACAGCTTTCCGCATATAGGCAAGAAGCATTCAAAAAGCAAGGGAAAAAGCCGGTAGGAGAAAAGGCGGCAGGAGAAAGCGCGACAGGAGAAAAGGTGGCAGAAAAAAACGTCTACCTGGAACGAATCGGTTCCTGCGAATATTTTACAGTAGACAGACTTTTCTTAGAGGAAAATGCTTTCTACAGCGGAAAACTCACGGAAGAGAGCTTCCTTTCTCTCTTGGTTTTGGAGGGAGAAGGAGTGCTTACAGAAGAAACTAAGCGCTGTGAGGACATGCATCAGGAAAGTTCTACGGAGTGTAAACAGGAAAAAAGCTCTTCCACGGAGAAAAAGGACAGGCGATTTGTGAAAAAGGGAGAAAGCTATTTCCTCCCTGCGGAAGAGGGGCAGTGGTCTTTGAAGGGGACAGGAAAGTTTTTATTGACTTTCCTTAGCGAAAAGAACTGCGTCCGGGAGGATTAAGCAGTTTAAAGTATTCAGTAACATTGAAGGCAAAAGCAATATTGAAGGAGAAAGCAATTTTCAAGGGAAGGGAAAGAAAAGTATGAAAGCAATTTCTGTAAAGCAAATGAGTTTAGCAGCCATTATGACAGCGGTAAGCTGTATCTTATCGCCGATTTCCATTAATATCGGACCGGTGCCGATTTCCTTAGGCACCTTTGCAGTATGTTTATCGGTAACGATTCTAGGAAGAAATCTGGGAATGCTTTCTTACCTTTTATATCTCTTGCTGGGGTTCATCGGCTTGCCGGTTTTTTCGAATTATGGTGCCGGTGTGGAAAAGCTACTGGGACCGACAGGAGGCTATTTAATCGGCATGATTTTCCTTGCTTTTTTTGGCGGCTTTGCTGTGGAGCGTTTTTCCAAAAGCTTTATAAAGCAGTATCTGGGCTTGGCCTTCGGTATTGTTCTCTGCTATTTACTGGGGACTTTATGGCTGGGAAAGGTTTTGTCTATGGATTTTGGTAAGGCATTATCGGTAGGCGTGCTTCCCTTTATTCTTCCGGATGCCATCAAGGTCTTTTTGGCACTGGCTTTAGGAAGGAAAATCAGGAGCAGACTGTCGTTTTTGCAGGCAGAATAAAATTTTGGGTTAGGGAGTAAGGATGGAAGGTCAATTTTCAAGAACCGAGCGATTGCTTGGGGCGGAGGCAGTGGAAAAGTTAAGTAAAGCCAAGGTAATTGTTTTCGGTATCGGCGGAGTGGGAGGCTATTGTGTAGAGTCCCTTGTGAGAAGTGGAGTCGGACAAATCGATGTGGTGGATGATGATGTGGTTTGCTTAAGCAATTTGAACAGACAAATCATTGCCACAAGGGATACCGTAGGAAGAGCCAAAGTGGAGATTGCGGAGGAAAGGATTCATTCCATCAATCCGGACTGTAAAGTCCGGGCTTTTCGCTGTTTTTATTTACCGGAAACCAAAGATCAGTTTGACTTTTCTGCTTATGATTATGTGGTGGATGCAGTGGATACGGTGGCGGCAAAGCTGTCTTTGATTGAAGCGGCCAAGGAAGCCGGTGTGCCGATTATTTCCGCCATGGGAGCAGGCAATAAGCTGAATCCCGCCGGGTTTAAGGTGGCTGATCTGTATGAAACTAAGATTTGTCCTCTGGCCAAGGTAATGAGAAGAGAATGTAAAAAAAGAGGAATAGAAAGCCTGAAGGTGGTGTATTCCGAAGAAATGCCCAGGAAACCCATAGAGCCCATAGAACAAGAGGAAGAAGTGCAAACGGTTTCAGATCTTCCTCACACTGAAAACAGTGGAGCGGATTTGGAGATTGCTAAAGCGAAGGAAGCCGGAGCGGATTTGGAGATTCCTAAAGCGAAGGGAAAACGGTCCATCCCCGGTTCCGTTGCTTTTGTTCCTCCTGTGGTAGGTTTAATTATGGGGGGAGAAATTGTGAAGGATCTGCTGAAATAGTTCGATAATCCGGTAAGAAGCATAGCTTTTGTTTTTTATGAAAAGTAAGGGGAAATCTTATGCTTTTATACTTATGATTTATCCGTTTAAAGACGAAAATCTTTTGATAGGATAAAGGAGTGGAAGGATGTCACTGAGAAAACCCAAGGATAAGGAACTGGAAAGCTATATAGAAAACCATATCGAAGAAGCCATTGAAAAAGAATGGATTCAGGTGTATTTGCAGACCAATATTCGTGGATTATCAAAGCGTGTTTGCGGAGCGGAAGCTCTATCCCGTTGGATAGATCCGGTATATGGGATGATTTCTCCGGGGGAGTTTATACCCGTGCTGGAGAAAAAAAGAAAGATACATCTTCTGGACCGATATGTAATGGAAACGATATGTCGGGAGCTTGGAGAAAGAAGAAGACGAGGACAGTTTATCGTACCGATTTCAATGAACTTTTCCCGCCTGGATTTTGATGTGCCTAAACTTCTTCAAGAGATGGAAAAAATCATGGAAAGGAATTCCTTGCCGAGGAATTATCTTCATATTGAAATTACGGAAAGTGCCGTAATGGAAAATGAAGCCTATATGAAGGATACGGTAAGAGAATTGCACACTCTGGGCTATAAGGTATGGATGGATGATTTCGGCTCCGGATATTCCTCTTTAAATCTTTTGAAGGAGTTTGAGTTTGATACCTTTAAAATTGATATGCGTTTCCTCAGTGATATGGGGAAAAAGTCTCTTATTATTATTTCCTCCATTTTGTATATGGCGAAGGAAATCGGGATTCATACGGTAGCGGAAGGTGTGGAAACGGAAGAGCAATATCGTTTTTTGAAGGTGGCAGGTTGTGAAAGAATGCAGGGCTATTATTTTGCCAGACCTGAACCCATGAAGGAGTGGTTTGCTTCCACGAAAGAAAACTGTGAAATGGAGACGGAAGAAGATTGTTATCTGTACGATGAAATCGGTTTTGTCAATATCATCAGTCCCATTCCCTTTGACTTGGAGCGCTCCGATTCTTCTCCCAGCATACACGGCTTTGAAACAGGTCAGCCGGTGGCGGTTTTATCGGAAATTGACGGTATGTTAAAGCATTTGAATTTCACCAAGCCATATCGAAAGAATTTGCTGGAGCTGGGTTATGAGGGAACTCATCAATTTCAGGATTTGTTAAATGACAGATCTATTCTTTTTACGGATAAAATGCGGGATATTATGGATGTAGCCAAGGAATCCGGACGAATTGAAGCCATGGATTTTTTATCCGGAGGCAGGCATTGTCAATTTCAGACCAGACTGGTAGCCAGAAAAGGAGAGAAAAATATTTTTTTGGTGCGCTTGGATATCCTGTCCAATATCAGAAGATTTCAAAAGAATAAGGAGTTTCAGGAGGCATTAAGTCCACTATATACCGTCTATGATATGGTTTTTGTTTTTGATTTAAAGCAGAATATATTAAATCCGGTTTATGTCAACGAAATCTATGAAGGAGTTCATGAGAGTAGTAATCTTCGGGGAGAAATCGAAAAGTTTGTGGAAAACAAAGTCTATCCGAAGGATAAGAAAGCCTGCTGGCAGTTCTTAAATCCTGACACTATGGCGGAAAGAGTGGAATGTGCGGAGAATGATTTTCTTTTGGCGTATTTTAGGAGCAAGAATCGTAAGAACGAATATGTATGGAAGCGTTTCGTCTTAATCCGTTCTCATGAGCGCTCAAAGCAGGATAGGGTGATTTTCGGTATTCATACTTTGAATATGGAGAAGGTATCTATGATGCATAAAGAAGATTAAAGAATTATTCAAGAAGACTTTTTTGAACGCCAGAAATCTTTGTATGGGTGTAGAAGATTGATGTGTGTAGAGTACTGATGTGTGTAAGTGTAGAGTATTATGTTTAAGTTCGGAGTAGTACCAGTTTAGATATAGGGGAACAGAGTAGGGGAAAGTTTTAAGAAAGGATAAAGAATGAGTGACAGGGCAGATTCATGGTTAAATCTGGATTATGACACCATTACGTTACGGCTTAAAGAATTAGCATCCGCATTTCATGCCGTCAGTATTGTTAACCCGCGGAACAAAAAGGTGGTAAAGCTTTACCCAAACCGCGTAGAGGAACTACATTCGGTTTGTGATGCACGATGGAATCGTAGAGGAGATTGTAGATTTTGTATTGTTGCTAAAGCCATGTCTACCAAGGGCCGGGCAGAGAAGTTTGAATTTATTGATGATGATATCTATTTTGTGATTGCTCAATATACGGAAATTGAAGGAGTGCCTTATGTTATTGAAATGGTGTCTTCCATGGAAGAATCTGCTTTAATGGGGGTTTCCGGAACCGGCGGAGTGATTGAAAAGATAGCTCATCTGGATATGGCAATCTACGCCGATAGTCTTACCAAGGCCTGGAATAGAAGATTTTATGATGAAAGGGTACAGGAAAAGCAGTATCAAGCTCTGGCCATGATTGATATTGATCATTTTAAAGATATAAATGACGGCTATGGTCACGTAGTGGGGGATTTGGCTTTGAGATCTTCTGCGGATTTGATTCAATCCTGTGTTCGAAGCTCGGACCAACTGATTCGCTATGGGGGAGATGAATTCATTCTTTGCTTTTCCAAAATCACAGAGGAGGCTTTCCGCAGAAAGCTTCAGCGTATCCGTAAAAAGGTGGAGCAGCTATGCTTCAAAGAATATCCGGATTTACATATTACCTTAAGTATTGGGGGCTATTATGAACAGTCCATCGTACGGAATCTTATGCCACTAGCGGATCGGATGTTATACACGGCAAAGGAACAGAGAAATACCGTTAAAATCGGAAAAACGGTTGTGCTGGAATAAAATACTTATTCTTTACGAAAAAAATGTCGAAAAAGTATTGTTCAAAAAGTAAAAAGGAAAAGTAGAGAAGGAGAAACAATGGAGAATTTGATGGACAAAAGGAAAGTACTGTTTTTATTTCTGCCGTTACTTGTATTATTTGTTTATGACCGCATTGGAGATGTTGTAATCTTCATTATTCATAAAGCATTTGACTTATTTGCCGTAAGTGAGTCATTTATCGATACCAGTGCCAGCTTTATCGATGCAACCACAGCGGTGGTTTTGTCGGTGATCTGTTACCTGTTTTATCGCAAGGTCTTTCCAAGAAAAAAGGCAGAAGTAAGTTTACCGCTTTGGCAAAATATTCTCTTTGCCATTGTCATTGGATTTGGTGTAGGAGGATTGGCAACCATCTGGTTGAATTTTGCAGAGTTTGTGGGAAATAATATCTCCTTTTTAGGAAAAGAATCAGAGGCTTTCTCCACACTTTACGATGATTTGGATCAGGGACCCTTTATCTGGACTTTTTTAGCCATCGTGGTTGTGGGACCGCTGGTAGAAGAGATTTTATTCCGTGGTATTATTTTTAGCAGCTTTGAAGAGGTAACAGATATTCTTTGGTTCCCTGCCGTGCTTTCCGGTGTGATGTTCGGCGTATGGCACGGAAGCTTCATTCAGGCAGTGTATACCGCTATGACCGGTATAGCCCTCGGTTATTTCATGAAGAAAAGCAGATCCTTGTTTTTCACAGTACTGGCTCATGGCGTAAACAATTTAAGTGGAACCCTGCCTCCATTTTTAGATACAGATTTAATCAATGGATTTATTAATGTAATGTCTTATCTTTGTATTATCCCGATGTTTTGCATTTTTGCTTATCTTCATTTCCAGGGGAAGAAAGAAGCAGAATTAGATAATCCAGAGCTGTATACAGAAGAAGAGCCAGCTCCAGCAGAATAACAAAGGGAAGATAATGGAATAGAAAACCGGAGCCCTTGAAATAGAATAGAGCTAAAGGAAGGAAGAGCATAAGGAAGATGCCCAGCAGCATTTTCTTTCTGCCTTCCTTTTTTCTTTTCTTTTGTTCACGGTCTGCAAGGGAAGAAGCAGGAGAAGAAACAGGGAAAGAAACAGGGGAAGAAACAGGAGAAGAAGCAGGCGCAGAGGCAGGCGAAGAAGCAGGAGAAGCAATAGAAGAAGGCAAGTGAAGAAATGCCAGGAAGCCCTTTTTCTTCGGAATGGTATTTGCTACATCCGTATAGGAATGCTCTTCTTGAAAATGATTGCAATCTACAGCGGATTGTGTAGTAAACTCAGGTGTTTCCTGCTCCTGTTTTTGGAAGGAAGAGGTGGAGCATTGGCATAAATCCAATTCCGTATAATTCTTTCCGGAATCTTCAGGGAATTGACCAGTTGTTGTTTTTTCACCTAGAGGCTTAGGGAAGACTCGGGATGATGCTTTTTCAACGGAAAAAGCTTGGGAAGACGGGTGGGGACTTTTCTGAATGGCATTGGAGAGACTTATTGCCTTTTCTTCCGATTTTGGAACAAGCTGCTTCTGCTCTTGAATATGAAGGATTTGCAGGATGCGGGATAATTGCAAACCGCCGTGTTTTTGCTCTTGATACAGTAAAAAAGCTGCCAATACTACAGCTTCCTCTTCTTCATCAATATTTTCCAATATCTGCTCCAAAAGAGCAGACAAGCCTTCCTCCGGATATTCTTCTTTGAAGGGAATAAGAGGAAAGAGAAAATGCTGATTTTCCACATCATAAAAGATTTCTGCCCAGTCAATAGATAGGAGAGAAGGAGAGAGAAGATATTCCTCCATATTTCGTAGGGCATTCTGTAGAGAGGAAAAAAGTGCACTAAGGTGCTGCAGTCGTATTTTCCTTTGAGAAAAATACAAACAGGCTCTTTGATAGGGAGAGAAATCATACTGTAAGAAATTCTCCCCTTCTTCCTCCAGCAGGCGAAAGGATAAGGTTCCCGGAATTTGGCATTGCCGAAGAATTTTTTGCTCATGATTTTCCTCTTGAGGAACGCTATGAAGATACATAAAGCTGTGTTGAAAGTCATTTTTAAATTGAGGACTGTAGTTTGACATGGATGTTCCTTTCTCTATCTGCGCTTTTATGGGAATCTATTTAGGAGCACTTGTGAATTAAAGGCTATGGGAGTTCTTGATTTTCTGTCTTTTCCGGATTGTTATCGGCATTCTTCGCGTCTTCCTTTCCTTCTGCTTGAGAGCTTTCGTCTTTTTTTCGTATAAGTAAATCCTCAGCAACGGAAAAGAAGCGAGTATAGAGCTCTACCTTAAAATAGTCCTTGGGTTTTTCCAGACTATGGCTTTCTACTTCTTCGCGATAGGCTGCCTGTGCTTTCTCCCGTATACGTTCATGCAGTTGAATATTTTCTTGTAAAAGGATTACCAGGCATAAAAAACAAATACCTAAGAGAACAGTGGTTTCAATGGTATGCATAGGGATTCCTTTCTAGTGTATGTATAATCAATTATTTCGAAGCACAGATTATCCTTTTCCCTTTTGTTTAGAAAAAGGAAATACCAAGCAAATACAGTACTCCGGGGAGAAAACAGGGAAGGAAGGGAAAACGGCAGTTTTTAGGATTTTTCTTTTTCAGCTTGCAGGAACAAAACAAAAACATGGATACTATGGTGGAGCAAGAGAAGGCGGTAATAATCAAAAAGAAGAAATGATAGGCATTACAATAAAAAGAGGAAAGCAGAATAAATAAACTATCCCCGTAGCCTATGGCTTCTCTGCTCCACTTGGAAAGGAGAAGAAGAAAAAAAGCGAAAAGAGTAGGGAGAAGGATCAAGGGGAATTCCTCCATGGATAAGGAAGAAAAGAAAGCATAATAAATCTTCCTAAAGAAAATGCTATGGATGAGCAAGATTCCCCCAAATAGCAAAAAAATCATAGAGGGTATTCTTTGCTTTCGACAGTCGAAAAAGAGGGTGAAAGCAAAGAACAGGAGAAAAAGAATTCCTTTGCTGATAGTAAAAAACTGTGGTTCCGCCATACTCTTTCCTCCTGTTTCTGTACAAGTTTTTCGATTTATTTAAGTCTTATGTACCGCATCTGGGACAGGGATGTCTGCCCTCCGCCAAAGCCTGCTTGAGCGGAATCTTATGGACGCTGGAACGCATGGCCGGGCAGTCGGTATTGCTGTGATATCTTCTTCCGGCTTCGGTGTAGTACACTACAGGACTGTTTGGATCCGGATGGCAGGCTTTGCAGGGGCAGAATTTTCCACCGTATTTTGCGTTTGTACCGTCGATTCTTCTGGCGCTGCAGCTTAGAAAGTCATTGGAAATATAAGTGCAATCCGAAGACAGGTGATAGACCTTGGAAGGCCCCTCTATCACGTAGACCATTTCCTCCTCATCCTCTTCTTCTTCATTTTCTTCTTTTTCCCAACGGGCGCCTTTGCTGCCAATCCAGGCTCTTCTATGGGCAACGATTTCCTGCCTCATATTCTTCTTTTGAAGAAGTCCGAAGGGTATGGGTTCGTCGTACTGTAAATTCAGATAAATATCTTCTTCGGTAATATGGGAGCGAAAGCTTTGAATGTTTTCCATTCCCTCCGTGGGAATAGTATTCGGGAGGAGAATGTCTTCCACTGCGGTTTCCGAAATTTCCAGAATCTGATCAATGTGCTCTATATCCGCGATATCCGTTTTTTTCAATCCATAGTGTTCCAGATATTTGGCCATACATAGGATTCTGGCGTTCTTCTCCATTTCTCGGCTGATACGGATTTCCCGGTTCAAGATAAAAAGGGGAGTCATCAGAATGATGATGGCAAAAAGAAAAAGACTTAAGGAAAAGGCTGCTTCTATCGTCAGAGAGGCAAGAAGATTCTTTTGAAAGAAGGAGGAGAAGTGCTCCTTTCTCTTATCCACTTTTTCTCTACACAGTTTTTGTTTTCGAAAGGGAAGAAAATTGTTTTGGGCTTTCATAAATCCTCCTCTTGCTGTTCGCTATAAAGAAAAGGCTATATAGCTTGTTTAGATCCTTTGCCGCCGGCGTGATATTCTGCATTTGGAATGTTTAATGGCTGAGATTTTTGTATTTATAGTCGGAATGAAGGGTGAATTGGTATCGCTCTTCCGGGCGAAGTCCAAGACTTTCCAAAAAGCCTTTATGGTAGAGGCTGTGTTTAGACTTAATTCCGGCGTCTGTGGAAAGAAAATACAGGCAATGATCTAATTGAAATTGACTTTCCTTTTCTGATACGGTGCTTTGGATATTCTTCTCCATGCAATACAGCATTCTGTCATTGACTTTGCTTTGGGACAAACAGCCGGAGGCAAAAAGAAAGGCTCTGCAATAATCTTGATAGGATAGCCCGTGCGTTCCCTGATTTTCGTCTCCACCTTCTTCGTTTATGTTGAAAGTAAGCAAATGAGATAGAGAGAGCCGCCAGCTTTCTTCACTATGCATAAGAGGAACCCGTTTTTCATCCAAAAGCTGTCTGACATCGATTAGAGATTGGGCAAAGGCCCAAATACCGATGACGAAGAGGGTAAAGACCTCTATCACGATGGGGTTTAAAGTAACGGCGAGAAAGGCTGTGACAAAGGCTTTGGCTTCCTCCCGCATCTCCGGACTTTTCATGATATAGATAAAGTTCATAGCTTCTCGGAAAGCTAGAAGAGACAGGACCTGTGCCGAAAGGTTTGCATAGTCGCTCTTTTTTTGGTGGATAAGATACTCCACCTCCATGCCGTTTGCTCCGCTATAGGGAATGGACTTATCGTCATCCTTTTTATGATAGGAATGGAAGTACCGTAAAGAGTATTCTCCCAAAAGCCCCACCTGTAAGGGATTGGCCTTGGAGTTTGTAGAAAATCCGGGAGGGACGGCGTATTTTTCATCATCACTTGGACAGGGCACTCCCTCGGGAAGGAGATATTCCAAGAGCTTTTTCTTACCCAGGTTTCTAAGGTTTTCCAAGGCCTTTCTATTTTGCTTGTTGATTTTTGTGACCTGTCCGCTGTAGGCCGGAAGGGAAAAGCTGTTCCATTCTGCTTCTGCGGAATGATAAAAGTCTTGAATTTCTTGGGATAAGTCTTCTTCATCATCGTCCTCCTCGTCTTCATTTTCCCTTCTGGCTTCTCGTTCTTCCTCCAACCATTCCTCAAAGTCTTTTACTTCTTGCTTCACCGTTTCTGCCTGCGCTTTTAAGCTGTCACACTTTGGCGGAAGAGCTTCAATGTTTTGCCTTATGCTGCCCTCCGCATCCAAATATTGGTCATAGCTGCTTAATTCGGCCTCTATAGCGGCAATGCCGTCTTCTTCCAAATTCAGCTTTTCTTCTTCAAAGTGTTGCCGTAACTCGGCTACTTTTTCCCGAAGAGAATCGGCAGTGGATTGGTACCTTGGAACAGTTTGCTGAATTCTTTCCAGCCCGGCAGTAAAGCCTGCACAGGAAGAATAAAAAGCTCCCGGATTGTGGGCAGAAAGTGCTTTTGCGGCGTTTTTATGCTGTGTTGCACAAGCTTTGCACTCCATATCGATTGTCTCAATCAGTCCTTCCAAGGCTTCAATATCTCGATGGCTTAGGGAATATTTTTTTTGTAATTCTTCTATACTTTTGGATTCTTTTTCTTTCTTTTGAAAATCCTCCAGAGAAGCAAGAGCTTCCGCGTCTTCTTTCTTCTCTCCTAAAAACTCTATGGCATCCTTTGCCAGAAGTGCCGGCATGTATTCCAGCACTTCTTCTTCAAAATAATGGTCTGCGCAAAGGATTCCCCGATTTGGAAAGAGAAAGTCTTCCTTCTCCACCTTGCATGGAAAGAGATCCTTGGCTTCTGTATAAAGGGAGGTGAAGCCCTCCAGCTCTTCTTGCAGCAGCTTATCATCTCGATATTCCAGGGCGTATATACGGTAGTTTTCCCAAAGAGGCCTATGAAATTCCGAAAAAAGGGATTCCATGGCACTGTTTAAGGCGGTTTGCATATATAATTTTTGAGAAATTGTTCTGGCAGATTCCGCAATGGTAAGCACCAGCGCAGCTACCAGAACAAAGATTAGGGAAAGAAATACCGTAATCGATGCGGAGAATTGTTTTTTCGCCATAAACTCTTCCTTTCCAAAAAGAGAAGTGTAAAGAAAACGCTTTAAATACCGTTACTTTGATCTTCAATTTTCTTCATAATGGCTTCCAAGACTTTAACAATTTTGGCTTTGAAGATAATGACTAAACCGATTAAGACCACCATAATGAGGACCAGCTCAATGGTGCCGATGGCCTCATCACCATTAAGCAAATCCCTTCGTTTTTTCCTGCATTGTTCTATTCTGGAAAAAAGCCAGGCGTCCACTGCATAATGGGCATCTTCTAATGCGTATTTGTACATCGTAACCTCCTTTTGTGTGCGGCATGATTGCCGAGTGAATGTATGGGCAAAGAGAATGCTTGCTGTTTTCCAAGAACTCTCTTCGTCTTTTTAGTGTAGGGATTGCATAGCCGGATACAGAATCATCAGCATGATGACAAAGAGCTGCAATATCAAAGGAAGCAGAAGCTTGGTTCCGGCCTCCTCTCCCAGACGCTTTGCCATATGTTTTCGTACGGAAAAAGCCTCCTCCATTTCCATATGGAGTTGACGAGAAAGATCCTTGCTGCCATTTTTCCGGTTCTGTTCTATGAGACTGATGAGTTTACCGTAGGGCTTTAAAGCAATTCTTTTCGAAAAATTCAGATAGGCCTCTCCTTCCCCCACATTGCTTGCCAGCTGGTTTAAGAGAGTATTTAACTCCTCATATAAGGGGTGGGATTCCTGATGACAATTTTTCACCAGATAGTTGTAGTGCTTGGCAATTTCTGAAAAGCTGTTTCGTATCGCCAGTCCTGCTCCAAGATAAACTACCAACTTGGAAACCAATTCTGCATAATCCAGAGTCAGAGAGGACAGTCGGGCTTTTTGACGAGTTTTCTGTTGCTCTAAAGCTTGCAAAGGGAGAAGAAAGCAGGCAAAAAGTCCCAGAACCGGAATCAAAAGATAGCGAAAATTCTTTTTTTCGGAAAAATGAATGTGATGGCCCATAATTTCCTTGGGCAAAAGCAGTTTATCCCTGGAGCGGGTATGCTCATTACTGTACTGTAATGTATTTTGAAGGGCCATTTCCAAGGACTCGGTTTCACTTAGCTTTAAGGGTAAAATACGAAGGGCATAGGAATAGGTGGGAGAGTTGTAGGTGATTTCATTATTTTCATTAAAGAAACTGCTGATTTCATCCCCTTCCATCTCCTCTTCAGGATGAATATTGGCGCTGAGAACTACTTCCAATGTTCCTGTAAGAATCTGGTTTTTTTCCAGATATTCATGATGGACTTGCCCTGAGTCTTCTAAAATATCTCTATACTTTGTGTAGCTTTTATCGTTATCTTGAAGGGGAGTTTCCTTCTGATTCGTCCATAAGCTTTCCGGACGAAAACTCCAGGTGGCTTTGATATTTTCCGGGCTAAAGATTTTTTTGAGCTGTATGTTTCCGGAGATGCCGTCAAAGCTGTCTTCCTCGCTGAGAATCAAGCTTTCCATTTTTTCTTGCAGCTTCGCAAAAGCTTTATCCGCTTCTTCCTTGCTATAGAGTCTTGGAGATACCGTGACATAGATTTCTTCCTTTTTCTTTCCTGAAATTCCCGTAACATTGAGGGGAATTTTTTTCTCTACCCCTCCTATAGGCTCTCTTTGAATTTGATTTCCGGGGAGGAGGAATTGTTGCTCTGTTCCCTGCATGAAGAGGAGTGCAGCAAGAAGAAGGGAGACAATCAGAATAAGGATTTGCTTTTTCAGTAGTTCTGTTTTAGAGCCCGGAATACGAAACCATAATTTTTTGAGTTCTTGCTTTATAGTGTAGGGGTTCATAGATAGTCCTTTTTTGGTGACAATAGATTCCATCTGATAAGCCTTATACGGGGATGGCAATAATCTTTTGGGAGAGGTAAATGGCCAGAAGATATATACAGAGACAGAAGCTCATTACAACTCTTCCCATAAGACTGGAATAAAGAATCCGGAAAAATTCGGGAGAGCTGGCATTTAGATAAAAAATCATAAAGAAAGGTACACCGTTCATGATCTTTTGCTCGAATCGTCTGGAAGCATTGAGAGTGATAATTTCTTCGGTAATGGTCAGTTTATCCCGAATAATCGTACTGCTTTGCTGAATAATCTGAATCAGATCTCCTCCGGAACGCTTTGCCACCAGGAAGATTTCCGAGAAATTATGGATATCATCAACACCGGAACGAAGAGCAAATTGGGAAAGAGCTTCTTCCAAAGGGCGATTCATGGAAAGGGAGCGTTTGATTTGCTTCAGCTCCTCCACCATATAGCACTTCTTCCCCAGAAGATTTTCCAGATCCGGGATGCAGGCGAATAGAGCATTTTCCAAAGAATACCCGGCACTCAGATAGGCACTGAGGATGGAAAGCATTTCTTTAAATTGGGAAACCAATACCTCCTGTCGCTTCTTTCTTAATTTATCTCTTTGGAGAAAAGGATAGAAAAAACTGAAGGGAAGCAGAAGCAAAAAGAAGAGAATATGCTGATAAAAGGCATAAGAGAAGAGGAGAAGGAGCAATAGGAACTTGACCCATAGGAAGAGGTATTCCGGAAGATAAATGATGTACTCTCTATAATCGACTACGGAGTTTGTCTTCGTTATGGAGATCCGACAGCTTTTCAAGAATTTTGCCATTGTATTGATATAGTTTTTTGAGTTTAACTTCTCCATTTTCAATCCCCATTACTTCCGATATTTCCAAAACCCGCCGTTTGTGATCCTTGGTTCTCCCAAGATGAACCATAATTTCAATGGCGGAGGCAATCATGTTTCTAATGGATGGGAGAGGAAGATCCGCACCCTGCAACACCATGGTTTCCATTCGCTTTAACATATCCGTAGAGGAATTGGCGTGACCGGTGGAAATGCTGCCGTCGTGACCGGTGTTCATGGCGTTTAACATATCCAGACATTCCTTTCCTCTAACCTCTCCAACAATAATACGGTTCGGGCTCATTCTGAGGGAGGCTTTAATTAAATCGGAGATACTGACGGCGCCTTCTCCCTCCGCATTGGCGTTTCTGGTTTCTAAAGAAACCAGGTTTTCCACGGATTGAATCTGTAGCTCCGCGCTATCTTCGATGGTAATAATTCGCTCCTCCTTAGGGATGTACTGAGAAAGTGCGTTTAAGAAAGTGGTCTTTCCACTGTTGGTACCGCCGGAAATGAAAATGTTATAAGAGGAACGAACCAGAGACTGCAGAAAATGACTTGCTTCCTCCGTGAGACTTTCCAGTTGAATTAACTTTTTCATGGTGATAGGCTCCGGAAATTTTCGTATTGTGACCGTAGGTCCCTTTAGTGCAATGGGGGGAAGCACCACATGAACACGGGAGCCATCTTCTAAGCGGGCATCTACAATGGGGCTTTTGGTATTTACCGCACGATTGATTCGGGAAACAATCTGTTGAATCAAATCCGCAAGCTGTTCTTCACTTTGAAAGGAGCCCTGCCAGCGCTCCATTCGCCCCTTTCTTTCCACAAAGATTTCTTTTGGACCGTTTATCATGATTTCACTGACCGTACCGTCATCCAATAGTTCGGAAAGTAGATCCAGCCTTCGAAAGCTGTCAAAAACCGCGCTTCTTAAGTAGAGTTTTTCCCGTAAAGCCAGATCCTTTCGGCTTAAAAGGGCGGAGTCGATTTCCTGATACAAATGGCTGTCACTGACTTGTTTTTCTTCCAAATCCAGCAAAAGCTCTTTTTTGATTTCTTGTTTTACCTGATCCAGGGCCAGCACTTTAAGCTCCTTTCCGATTTACCTTACGGTTCGCATTAAGATTCGCATTAAGGCTTATATTAAGATTCACATTAAGATTCAAATTAAGACTCACATCACATTATGATTCTGATAACTATCTTTATCTCGATAAACATCTCGATATTTATTTCGATTAAAGGCTTATAAAGCCATTTTTCGGTATTGCTCCGCTTCCATCTGCTCTTCTTCGTATACCTGTCGTAATAAAAGTTCCCGACAGTATTGTTCCAAAGCAGGGGAGGCGGCGCTTTCTTCCGTTAGAGCGGGGAGATTGCATTGGATGAATTTTTCCGCTACGCCTTCTCCTGCATTTTTCTCCAAGTATTGTTGAAGAACGGAAAGCTTAGCCTTGCTTTTTCGATCCTCCAAAACCGGAAGAAAGACTTTTCTGGCAAGGGTGAAACATTCCAGATAACGACTCATACTGCTGTCGGTATCAACAACCAATGCATCGGCACCGGCCTCTTCCGCGATTTTTTCCAAGAAAAGAGAAAGGTCTCTTTGAGAGACACTGCTGATATCCTCCGGACTTCGAACTGGATGAATGGTGACATAGTTATCCTTTGCATAGGAAAGGGCTCGCAAAATCATCGGGGTCAAATGATTTTCCTTAAAGTGATATAGGGCTTCCGTCAAACATTCCTTCTCCTTTTCCTGATCCTTTGAAGAAAAAGCGGACTCTTCCAGACTGAGATAGAGCGTCTTTCTATTCTTTCCCAGTTCCTTGGCCAAGGCTTTGGAAAATGTGGTTTTTCCCAAACGACCAAGGGGACTGTAAACCAGAAACACATCCGCACGATGCTGGCCGCCTTCCGCTAAAAGCTCCAACTCTCCGTATTGCACCAGAATTTCCCGCATAATTTGGTCTCCGGACTGGTATTTGTAGATACAATTCTCCTTCCGTTGCTTCGTAAGCAGATTTTCTTCGGAAAGATAAAGGGTTTTGTGGGATTTTGGAGAAAAATGAAGGTTTTTCGCATTCTTTTCGGAAAGAAGCAGAAGATCCACCTCCTTTTTCTTGGAGAAGCTTTCCAGGCTTTCTTTGTTAAGAATCGGATAGATTTGGAAGGGGAGCTTGGTGTTTTGTCGAAGATAAAGGCTAAGGCGCTTGCAATACAGGGCATCTTCATCGTAGATGGCAAGAATTTTTTCCATGACGAATATCCTTTCTGTGGGAATTGAGAATTTATCCTTTCATCAGCATAATCGGGGTGTAGCCGAGAAAGAGAGAAAAAGCGTAAGGAATGTCTTCTATATGACAAAAGAAAAATAGAAAGAAAGAGAAAAGGGATGCCAGGAGGAGAAGAGGAAGACTTTCTTCCAAGGGTAAAAGGGGGATAAGAAGGGAGCATAGTTTCCAGTCTGCTCCTCCGGCGGCGGTGAAATAAAAGAGGGGATAGCTTACGAAAAGACTTAGAATCCAGTAGATAAGGGTAATAAGGGATTTTTTCAGATCTGCGGCTTCAAAGGGGAAAGCAAGAAGGAAGAAAAAGAATGAGGGAAAAAGTATAAAATAGACTTTGGGGATTTTCCGTTCTTGTAAATCCTTGATGGCTGCATAGAGTAGAAAAAGATAAAGAAAATGGTGTTTGAGATAAGGCATATCCACCTCCTGAAAAGGATTATAGCGTTAGCCTTAGAAATCTCCTATACTCCACATTCGGATAATATCCACTTACGGATATTATCCGAATGTGGAGTATATAGGGGAAAACGTAAGGATATGCTGTTCTCCTTTGCCTGAAGGGAAGAAAAAGTCATAATGAGAGAAAAAAAGACAGTCTTTGTGGAAAACAAATAAGTTTTGACAGAAAATTTAGTGATTATTTTGTGCTGAAAACCGTTACTATATAAGTTTAGACATAAGACCCAGGGGGGCTTTTTAAAGAGGGTGTCAACAGGAATTTATCAAAGAAGCTTTTCAAAGATACTTTCCAAAGAAGCTTTAAAGAGATTAGGAGGATGACCGTTATGCTACAGATTCGAAAAGCCAAACCGGAAGATTTACAGCAGATTATGCCTTTATACGAAAAGGCCAGAGAATTTATGGCGAAAAACGGGAATCCCACCCAGTGGGGAAAGAATAACCCTCCGGAGAATTTGATTCGAAAGGATATCCAAGAGGGCTATTTCTATGTGGCGGAGGACGAGGAGATTGAGCTGGCCTTTCATTTTCATGTGGGAGAAGAGCCGAATTACAAAGAAATCTATAAAGGAGCTTGGCATAGGAATGAAGCCTATGGTGTCATTCATCGGGTGGTTTCCTCCGGGAAAATCCCCGGTCTTGCCCAGCTGTGCTTTCAGTTTTGTAAGGAAGAGCATCCCTACCTTAGAATCGATACCCATGAGAACAATCAGGTCATGCAAAGGGCAATTCAGCGTTTTGGTTTTCAATATTGCGGGGAGGTTATCGTAGGAGATGGAACCAAACGTTTAGCCTACGACTATTTTGCCTAAAGGCCGTCTAAAGCTTCTAAAGCAATTCTCGAAGTTAATCCCGTTGTGGAACTTGGTTTGGGCATTAACTCTTCAAATCTTCCAAACTTTTTTGAATTTTTACTGCCCCCGTATTGACAAGCAGAGGAACATTCTGTATTATCGTACTGTTGCAAAACAATGCGACGTTTTCAGGGAAACTTGAAACGCCGGCGTGGCGGAATAGGTAGACGCACAGGACTTAAAATCCTGCGGGACAAAAATCCCATACCGGTTCGACCCCGGTCGCCGGCATTGTGAAGGAATGGCGAGACTGTCTCGCCGTTTTTTTTACAAAAAATCAGGAGATATACCCAAGTGGTTGAAGGGTCCGCACTCGAAATGCGGTAGGTCGGGAAACCGGCGCGAGAGTTCGAATCTCTCTATCTCCGGGATAGGCCGGGAAGGGAAAGCGCGTGCAGCGCATTTTTCTTTCCCGGCTTTTTTTAATGGACTTTAGCCAGTATCGGAGCTGACATTTGAAAAATGTTAGCTCTGATA
>NZ_CABSXI010000020.1:0-36119 GCF_902481605.1 uncultured Oribacterium sp.
CAATGCTATCATTTCCAATCCCGAGTAAGGATCATGATAAGGATAAAATTGCATATGAAGAATTGACCTGTAATAATATTCCATTAAATAAGATACTGGAAGATCTTGGCTATAAAGGCGATAAATACTGTCATCTTGACCCGGACTTGGAAAGTAAAAGAAGAGTAGTGCCGGTTGAAGGGTGGAAACCTGCATTTGGACAAATAAATCAGTCTGCATCATATCTGATAAATAATCAGATAGTAAGCGGCGACTTGTTTTTGTTTTTTGGTAACTTTAGGCATGTTGTTGAGAGTAGTGGGGAATATAAGTATGCACGCAGAAATAAAAATTCAGCAGATTCATACTATGGAAAAGAAATGCAGGTTATATGGGGATATCTTCAGGTGGGAGAAATTATATCGGACCCTAAAGAGCAAGAGAAATTTTTCTGGCACCCACATGCTTGTGAGAAACGGTTATTTAAAGAAAAAAACAATATAATATTTACAGCTAAAGAGAATCTGTCATTTGCACCAAATATGCCCGGATATGGGACTTTTTCTTACAATGAAAAGAGAGTACTTACAATGCCCGGAAAAACTAAGGCAACCTGGACGAAGCAAAAAGCATATGATGTAGACAATATAAACAAGATAAATAATAGAGATAATAAACGCAAGAATTCAGCCAAAGACCCGGGAGGAATTTATTATGCCGGAATATGGCAGGAACTGGTTCTGAAGGACAATAAGGATTCGGAAAAGTGGGCAAAAAGTATGTTTTGATGTGCAAAATTATGCACATTTCTATTACAAAGGACAGATTATTTTTGCTCCATGGATGAATGAAAAGTCACAGAGATTACTTTAGCCGGATCACGAGAGCAAAGGAGGCAACTGAACTTGATTATTAACACGGGACAGAGGACAGACATTCCCGCCTTCTATGCGGAATGGTTTGCAAACAGGCTGAAAGAGGGCTTTGTTTGTGTACGAAATCCTTATAATCCGAATCAAGTCAGTCGCTACCGTCTTGAACCTTCCGTGGTGGATGTCATTGGTTTTTGTACGAAAAATCCGGCCCCAATGTTCCCGTACATGGAGCTTTTCAAGGCGTATGGACAATACTGGTTTGTTAGCATTACCCCTTATGGCAAAGATATAGAGCCGAATGTGCCGGATAAACATTTGCTTATAGAGCATTTCAAATATCTTTCCATGCAGCTGGGAGTGAATTCTATCGGCTGGCGTTACGACCCGATTTTTCTGTCTGAAAGATATAGCAAAGACTATCATTTGAAAGCATTTGAACAGATTGCTACGGCGCTGGAGGGGTATACGAAAACCGTGGTCATTAGTTTTGTAGACCTTTACCCCAAAGTGAGACGGAACTTTCCGGAGCTTAAGGCTCTTGTGAAGGAAGATAGACTTCTACTGGGAGAGGCTATGATTGAGATTGCTCGTTCCCATGGCATGACACTAAAGCCCTGTGCGGAGGGGAAGGAATTGGCTGAGTATGGGGCAGATTGTGGTGGCTGTATGCTTATCAGCGATTATGAGAAAGCCATTGGAAAACGCTTGCATGTACCGAAAAAGAAGGGGGCAAGAGCAGCATGTGACTGTTATCTTTCCTGTGATATCGGCGCCTATAACAGCTGTAAGCACCTTTGTAAATATTGCTATGCCAATGCAGAACCCTCTATCGTTATGAAACAAAGCCGACTGCATGATCCGAAATCCCCTTTCTTAATCGGAAATTACGAGAAAAATGACAGTATTCATGACGTACCCCAGCAGTCCTGGGTGGACGGACAAATGAGCCTATTTCAGTCCTTCGTTGACAGTAAATGTAGTGCAACTTATACTGAAGAGTATATAGAGTAGGAAAACGTAAGGAAGTAAGGGCGCAAGTAAGGGAGCAAGGAAGCAAGCAAGGAAGGGAGAGCAACAATCTCCATACCGAGAAAGTAAAATATTTTACGGAGTAACATCATGAAAGTAACATATCTAAACCACAGCGGTTTTTTACTGGAATTAGAAGACTGCTATATTATTTTTGACTATTACAGGAGAGAATTACCGCCTCTGAACAAGGAAAAAGAAGTATTTGTTTTTTGCAGTCATGTTCATGCAGACCACTATAATCCCAAAGTTTTTTCCTTGCTTACCGAGCAGGGGATGAGCTATCAGGCGGTATTGGCAAGTGATATACGGGATAAAAAGCGCCTGTCCGAAATCAAGCACAGCTTTGTTGAGCCTGATAAAAACTATCTATTGGATCAAGGAATTCAGCTTGAGACCCTGCTTTCCAACGACAGTGGAGTTGCCTTTATACTAAAAACAAAGGAAGGCTCTATCTATCATGCCGGGGACTTAAACGACTGGTATTGGGAGGGGGAGCCGGAAGAAGACAATCGGAGGCTCCGCGAGATTTTTCACAGGGAGATTTCACGAATCAAGGGCAGACATTTTGACCTTGCCTTCGTTCCTCTTGATCCGAGACTGGAGGCCCATTATGCTGACGGGATTCTGTATTTCCTTGAAAATGTGGATTGCGATGCCATATTTCCGATGCATTACTGGGGAGAGCCCGCTGTGATTCAGCGCTTTCTTACCGAATACCCAAAGTACCGTTCACGAATCAAAAACACGGAAACAGCGAAAGGAGAAAAGCTATGAAGTTTAAGATGATTCACGAGAATTTAAATGTATCCGATTTGGATCGTTCCCTTCGATTCTATGAGGAAGCCCTTGATTTACATGAGGTGAGAAGAAAGACTAGCGAAGACTTTATCATAGTGTACTTAAGAAGCGATGTCGGCGATTTTGAGTTGGAGCTTACCTGGCTGAAAGACCACCCCCAGGCTTACGACCTGGGAGAGTGTGAATTCCATCTGGCATTTCAGGCGGATAATTTTGAGGAAGCGCACAAAAAGCACGAGGAGATGGGCTGCATTTGCTTTGAAAATGAAGCCATGGGCATCTATTTCATTGAAGACCCGGATGGCTACTGGCTGGAGGTTTTGCCATAAGTTTACCGATTCGAAGTGGGACAAAGAGAGTATTTTCAGAGCACCATCGTGATATATCTTGAGAATATAGCCCATGTAGAGGAATTGGTTGTAAACTGTATTTTCGAAGTTGTGATTGATATCCTATCTATTACTCATTCCTCTAATGAAATTCTAATACTACTGGACAATAATGCTCTAATCGAAAAATTGTCCAGTAGTATTATATTTGTAAAAACCAAAAGCCCTTGCCTTTTAGACATGCGTTCTCACATCGCTCTTCTTTAGGTACAGAATACCGATGCCCAGTGCAGCGAAAATATATAAGGAACAGCTTAGGAGGAGGATCGGAAAATTCAGCTCTCCGGTGATAGAAGTACTGCCCATGCCGTAAATCAGGGTGGAATAGGGCAGGGCATAGTAGGCTCCCTTAACGGTCAGTGTAAGGCCGACCAAGCTACCCAGAAAAGCCAGCGCGATGGGAAGAGCAAAGGAGTGGAAGAACATGGACAGGGTGCTTTGCAGGGCGGTAATTGCGGCAATGGAGAGGATAGCGGAAAGTATTCGTATCCAAAAGATGGCAGGAACAGCTCCCGGAAGGCCAAGGATTTTACCGCTCAGAAGATAAATAAAACTGATCCAAACCATGCAGAGCGTACTGAGGAAGGTTGCTGTAAACCATTTGTCCCGAAGCAGTTTTCCGGGGCTAGTAATAGTTAAAATCAGATTCCAGTTACTGCCTTGATGCTCCATTCGCCACAGAAGACTGCAGAGAATGCCGATGAGGGGAGCTAGGAAAAACATCCCCAGAAACAGAGATTGCTGGGTCCAGAGATCTTCCCAAGTATATTGTAAGACACCCTGGTTTTGCACAAAATTCACCGTTCCAATCAGTGCCGAAATCAGGGGAATCAGAAGGAAAGGAATCCAGATGGGGTTCCTTTTTAACTTGATAAATTCCGGAGACAAACTGCTGTGCAGACTGTGGCTTACATTTTGCCTGTGGAGAGAAAACAAAGCTTCTCCCTGCTCTGCCCGAGTGAAAAGAAGGAGACCAAGCAAAAATGTGCCGATGAGATAAAGCAGGCTTAGGAAAATATCGGAAATAGGGATAGACCTTAGACTCAGGCTCATAAGTTTTGATGCGCGGTCATAGTCCATACCGATAGGGCTAAGAGAGAAGAAAACGGACCAGGGAGTCCACATATCTGTGCTGATAAAGGCCAGGAATAAGCCGGACAGGGTGCCACCGAAGGCGATGGAAAGGGCTGCAAACTGGCTGGAAAACAGCAGGGAAAGCATGCATTGAAGCTGATACAGAATCATTCCGCCGATAAGTTCTGAAAAGAACAGAACGGGAACAATATGTGACGGAATATCTCCGGTAAAACCTAAGAACTTTCCCCCAAGAAGGACCATACCGATTTGGACACTACAAAACAGGACAAGGGCAATAAAACCGAAGAAAAGCTTTCCCAGATAGATAGAAGCTCTGCTTTCCAAGGTGGGAAGAAGGTTCCACATAGCGCCTTTGTGTTCCATGTCCACAGACTGGGAGGCAATTACCGCCATAAGTACGGACAGAACCAGGGTGTTAATTATGGGAAGAGCATAAAAGATATTTAACCATGTCTCGGAATGCGCTTTTGTGCCATAAAATAGATAGGCACAATCTAAAAGCAGAGCTGCGAGGAACAGCAAAGGAAAATGCTTATGGCGCGCTTTTTGAAACTCGATAGAAACAATTTTCGGGATATTGCTTAGGGTGTTCATAAAGACTCCTTTCCGCCGGTCATTTCCAGAAATGCCTCTTCCAGACTTTTTCCGTTACATTCCAGATCCTTAAGAGGCCCTTCATAGAGCAACTGTCCATGGTGAATGATACCGACTTGACTTGCCATTTGCTCTATTTCACTGAGGAGATGACTGGAAATGATGACTGTCATATTTCTTTCTTTAGGAAGAGATACAATCAACTCACGAATTTCTTGTATGCCGGCAGGATCCAAGCCGTTTGTGGGCTCATCCAGGATCAGAAGCTTCGGATTTCCCAAAATGGCCATGGCGATACCGAGACGTTGTTTCATACCCAGAGAATAACTGCTGAGCTTCTTATCTCTTTGCTCATAGAGCCGGACGGTTTTCAGTGCCGAAGCAATTTCCTCTTCTTTAACGCCCTTTAATTTCTGCACAATCTGTATATTTTCCAGTCCGCTTAAATGCCCGTAACCGCCGGGATTTTCAATGAGACTTCCGGTCTTTTGGAGAAGAGAAAGTCGATTTTGGGAATTTACCGTTTTTCCCAGAAACTGAATTTCTCCTTCATCGGGGTGAATCAAACCCAGAATCATTTTGAGGGTAGTGCTTTTTCCGGCGCCATTGGGACCCAAAAAACCGTAAACGCATTTCTCCGGAACAGATAAAGAAAGGTCTTTTACACGGTAGCTGTTTCCGCTTTTTTTGCTAAGATGCTGTGTTTCCAGAATATAGTTCATCATTTTTTCCTCCATGTGTTTGTTTACGAGAGGAGAATAGCGAAGGAAGCTTATGGGAACCTTGTGCGTACCTTATGTTTACCTTAAGAAATGAAAAAAACTATGGGGAAAGAGGGGCAGAAAGGCTATAGTAGAAAAGGTAAGAGCAGACAGCAGCAGGATATAAGCTATAGTAGGATTGATGAGGGCAGTAGTAGAAGAAAGGCTATAGTAAGATTGCTAAGGGCGGACAGTAGCAGGAGACAGAATCATGGAAAAAGAAGATTGTAAAATATTGGTGGTGGACGATGAGAAAGAGCTTAGAGAACTTTTGCAGGAACTATTAAGAAAAGAAGGCTATCTTTCGGTGGAGGTCGCTTCTTCTTGTAAAGAAGCGGAAGCGAAGCTTTCAGAGAATTGCTATCAGCTGATTCTTTTGGATGTCATGCTGACCGATGGAAATGGCTTTGATTTTTATAAAAAGCAAAAAAAGGAAGGTCTACTTTCCGAGGTTCCGGTGATTTTTCTCTCTGCAAGGGACGAGGATAGGGCTCGTTTGCATGGCTTGGGACTGGGAGCGGATGATTACATTACCAAGCCTTTTCTCCCGGAAGAGCTCATCCTGAGAATTGCCGCCGTGCTGAGAAGAACCTGTCATTTGGAGGAGAAAGAGCAGGGCGTGCAGCTCGGGGAATCGCTGGTTTCCATCGACGCAGGAACAGTGATTCGACAAGGAGAAAAGCTTTCTCTTACGGCTAAGGAGCTGGCACTTTTTTCTATCCTATACCGGAATAAGGGGAAAATTGTCACCACGGATACCCTCTGCGATGCCCTTTGGCCGGACGGGAACTTCGGATTGGAAAGCTCACTGCTTGTGCATATGCGACATTTACGGGAAAAGATAGAAAAAGAGCCTTCTAAACCCGTATTTCTACTGACCGTAAGAGGCCTTGGCTATAAACTGGAGATGGGAAGATGAGAGGGAATAGAGAACGGAAAATGCAGCTGATTGCTCTTGTGGTTTTGTTGACGATATTCCTACTGTTTGCAGACCTTTTGTTTTTTGGAATTTTTTTATCTCGAAACGGTATGCCTTCTTATCCCGACAGTCAGGAGATTATGGAGCATTTACATAAGGAAAATGACGAGTACCGCTTAGAGGAAGAGGAAGCCGAAAAACTCTCCGGGGCTCGGCAATTTGCCATGCTCCTGGACAATGGAGGCAATATCCTTTGGAGTGAGTTCCTGCCGAAGGAGCTTCAAAAAAACTATACCTTACAGGACGTGGCAAAGTTTACCCGTTATTATCTGGAAGATTATCCGGTGCGAACCTATGTGGTGCCGGAAGGCTTATTGATTATCGGACAAAAGAAAGAGCAGATTTGGAAGTATACTCTGGAATATGATGAGAATGCTGTTCGAAATCTTATAGAGCTTCTACCGCTTCTTTTTCTCGCAAATGCGGTCATTCTTGTTTCCGTTCCAATATGGATACAGAAGAAACGGGCAAAGCAAAAAGAGGAAGAGCGTACGGAATGGATTGCCGGGGTTTCCCATGACATTCGAACGCCCCTTGCCATTGTTCTGGGAAATGCGGAAATGATTGCAGCTACCACGGAATCGGAAGAAATCAAAGATCGCGCGCTAAGGATTGAGAAGCAGGGACTTCGTCTTCGCCGCCTTGTAGAGAACCTGAATCTTTTCAGTAAGCTTTCTTTTGGCTATGGGAACTTGGAAAAGGAAAAAATCCAGGTGAGCCGTTTTCTTCGAAAGACGATTACGGAAATGCGGAATCAAACAGAGGATGAAAGGGTGCAGTTTACCTTGGATATTCAGGAAGATTTGCAGGGCTTGGTACTGGGCTTTAATGAAAATCTGATGGAAAGAGCACTGATGAACTTATTATACAACGCAGTGCAACATAATCCGGAGGGATGCGAGATAACAGTGAAGTTATATCAGGATGAGAAAGCCCACGTGTTTCTCCAGGTGGAGGATAATGGCTGCGGTTTAGAGAAAGCTGCTCTGAAAAGACTGAACAAAAAAAACTATGAGTGGGAGCCCAGCACTGGACAGCATGGATTGGGATTAAAAATTGTAAAACAGGTGATTAGCCGTCACCGATGGAAAGTGCAGTTTAGAGAAGGTAGTCAGGGCGGATTTTTGTGCCGCATACAGATGGGATAAAGGCGTAGGAAGAGCAACAAAGTATATCAGATTGAAATAAAAATCATATTAAATTGACTCGCCTTGTGCAAAGGTCTAAGATATCCCTGTATAAGTAAAAGGAGGGTGAAAGATATGATTTTAAACAACGAGAAGAGATTGAACCCTACGACAAAGACTGCCGGTGTGGAACAAGAGTTTCAGAAAATTGCCGGGGAAGATGCTTCTTTGGTCTTAGAGGAATTAGGCTGCACGACAAATGGAATTAGCGACGAGGAACGGGAAGAAAGACTGGAGAAGTACGGCTATAACGACCTTTCCGCCATGCAGAAGCATGGCATATTCTATTTTTTATTTCATAGCTTTACCGATGCTTTTATTATCGTGCTCCTTGTTTTGGCTGTTGTGACCTTTGTTGTGGAAAGGGATATTCTGTCCGGAGTCATTATCCTGGCACTGGCCTGTATGAGTGCGGTGATTCGATTTACCCAGGACTACGGCTCCTATCTGGATATGCAGAAGCTAAAGGATATGGAGCACGATACGGTAAGAATCCGGATTCCGGGAAAGGACGGTACGGAAATCAGAGAAGTGCCGGTGGAAGAGGTGGTACCCGGGGATATACAGCTCATCGGCTCAGGAGATATCGTGTGCGGAGATCTCTATCTTCTGGAGAGCAGAGACCTGTTCCTTTCGGTTTCCGCTTTCACGGGAGAGTCTATTCCTGTGGAGAAATATACCGGTGTGGATCAGAGAGTGGTCAATGCAGCGGAACTAAACAACCTCTGCTTAGGCGGCTCTACGGTGAATTCCGGCACCGGAGTCGGTGTGGTGATACGAACCGGAAAGAATTCCTATCTGGGAAAAATTTCTTCCACCATTCATACGCAGAAGAAAGAAACCGATTTTGATAAGAGCTTATCGAAGATAACAAGAATTCTGATTAGCTACATGATTGTGGTGGTTCTTTTTGTATTGCTTATTAACGGCCTTGTGAAGAAAAACTGGCTGGAAGCCTTTTTATTTTCCATCTCTGTTGCGGTAGGGATTACCCCGGGAATGTTACCGATGATTGTGAACGGAACCCTTGCCAAAGGGGCAAAGTTCCTGGCAAAGAAGAAGACCATTGTAAAGAACATGTCTGCCATTCAAAATTTAGGAGCCATCGATGTGCTGTGCACGGATAAGACCGGAACTCTTACCATGGACAATGTTGTTTTGCAGAAATATATCAATGTAAATGGCGAAGATTCCTATGTGGTTTTGAACTATGCATGGATGAATGCCTACTATTCTACAGGGGTAAAAAACCTCATTGACCGGGCTATCCTATCCTACGGTGCGGAAAGTGATGTGCAAAAATACGCCGGAGGCTATGTGAAGTCCGATGAAATCCCCTATGATTTTGAACGCCGGAGAATGAGTGTGGTGATATCCAATCCGGGTGGGGAGCATCTGGGAGAGGAGACAGAAGAAATTCTTCCCAAACCCCAGGATGAGGTATTGATTACCAAAGGGGCATTGGAATCCGTACTTTCCTGTTGCAGCCGTATTCGGGTGAAGAAGGAATATAAGGATATTCAGGAAGAAGACCTTCAGAAGATTAATGCCCTTTCCGAGAAATTAAATCATGAGGGAATGCATGTTATCGGCGTTGCGGCAAAGAGGAAAAATGCGGGTGACACCGCTGTTTTCCATGCGGAAGACGAAACCGACATGACCTTCTTGGGCATTATCGCCTTCCTGGATCCGCCCAAGCCGGATGCCAAGGAAGCCATTCATGGACTGTATGATGCGGGAGTTCACGTCAAGGTCATCTCCGGCGATGCCCCCGTTGTGGTGGAACACGTATGTAAGCTGGTGGGCATGAAGGTAGGAGAGCAAAATGCGGTAACAGGCTCCGACTTGGAAAAGATGAGTGAGGAAGAGCTGTCCAGTGTTGTGGAGAAAAATGACATTTTCGCCCGTCTCTCTCCCATGCAGAAGCAGCGTGTGGTGGATGCTCTTCGGAAAAACGGACACGTGGTGGGCTATATGGGAGACGGCGTAAATGACGCCCCCAGCCTTCATGATGCAGATGTAGGCATTTCCGTGGACAATGCCACAGACGTTGCCAAGGCCAGTGCGGATATTATCCTCTTGGAGAAGAGCCTAACCGTCATTTTAAACGGTATCTATGAGGGAAGGCGAATTTACGGAAATATCCTGAAATACATGAAGATGGCATTATCCGGTAACTTTGGAAATGTGTTCTCCGTATTGATTGCTTCGATATTCTTACCTTTTTTGCCCATCCTGCCTCTGCAGATTTTGATTCAGAATCTGATTTATGACTTTACTCAGATTGCGATTCCCTGGGACAATGTGGACGAAGAATTCCTGCAGAAACCCCATAAGTGGAACAGTGCGTCCCTTGTGTCCTTTATGAATGTGATGGGCGGTATCTCCTCCGTTTTTGATGTAATGACTTTCCTGGTGCTTTGGTTCCTTTTGGGCTATAACAGCCTTTCCATGCAGAACTATTTCCAGACGGGCTGGTTTGTAGAAGGCTTGATTTCCCAAATCCTGATTGTGCAGTTTATCCGCACTTCGAAGCGACCGATTCTGGATTCCAAGTGCGACTCCAGACTGGCGCTTGCTTCGGCATTGGGCATTTTTGCAGCCATCTCCATTCCCTATCTTTTTGATAACTTGAAAAATACGGTATTTACGGAGATGCCCATGGCGTATTTTGTGTATTTGCTTCTTATTCTTGCACTTTATAGCTTTACCATCGAAACGGTGAAGAAGCTGTATATTAAGAAGTATGGGGAGTGGTTATAAGGCAAGAAGGAAATTAAGAAAGCTTGTATGCGGTACAGGTCATAAAGGTGGCACGCTCTCGCTAACTTCGCCCTGCAGGGGTACTAAGCGAAAAACTTCATTGACATTCGTTTTTCGCAAGTACCCGCGGGCTCAGATTACCCCCTTTTCTGACCTATACCGCATCCAAGCAGGCACTATTCCAGTTCCATTGGCAACTTTTCAAAAAATATGTTTTGCCAAGCTTGCTTTAATTGATTTTCCCGAATGAGGTAAGGCTGAACGGCAATGTATTTCGGGATATCTTCACTAACTAAAGATTTAGCCAAAACTCTTCCTGCTGCTTGGCCTTGTTCATAGGGACGCTGTGTACTGATTCCTTTAACAATTCCTTCTTTCATTTTTTCGGCAATTTCATAATCCAGGTCCGTTGTGAAAACAGCAATATCTTTTCGATTTAATTTGTCTAAGGCTTTAATAGCTAACAAGGCGGGCTGATCCCAGCTCACGTATAAGCTGGAAATTTCAGGATGCGCATGAACTAAGTCTGAACAGATGGAATAAGTGTTTTCTATCGAGTAAAAATTTTTTTGTGCTACTACATTTACAGAAGGATAGTGTGTAAGAAGTGTTTTAAGAACCATGCTATCTCTTTCAGAGGTACCATAAAAATTTGCGCCGTGGGTAATAAGGGCAGTATTCTTAATGGTCTTATTTTCCAGATAATCGCCTATCATTTTCCCAATATTATAACCATTTTCATGTTCATCCACGGAAATACAAGAAACATAATTATTTTTATCAAATCCTTTAGGGATATTACTTAAGAGAATTACTCTTGTGTGTTTGGATAATTCTTCAAAGGCCGAACTGGTTTCTATATCGTCTACAGGTATTGCAATTACCGCATCCGGATTTTGATGTTGGATGCTCTCTAATTGAATCTTTTGTAGCATGGGATCAAAATGTGCGTCCATAATGGAGATGATTTCGATGCCATACTTTTCTAATTCGTCTCGTATTCCTTTCTGGTGTAATTTTGCCCATGCAGTTCCGGTGTAGTGGAAAGAAATTGCTACTCTGTACTTTCCGGTAACTAATTGTACTTTTTCACGTTGAGAAATTCTAATTCGATCTAATGATGTGGGATCTTCTCCTCTTGGACCCTGATGTAAAATACGTATGGAGTTATTGGGACGAAAATCGACATTAACATATTGGGTATTTTCAACTTTCTTTCCTTCATGGAGACAGAGAAGCGTTTCGAAAGAAGTTTTTGCCAGCTGAGCAGTATTCCGTCTGATGTGGGATAAATCTGAGGAAAACGCATCGGAGGAATTCTGGTCATCCCAACCGATTACGGAAATATCCTTTGGGCAGTCTATCTCAAAAAAATGCAATGCCTTCATAAGCAATGAGGTTATGGGATTGTCACAAGCTATAATGGCTGTAACAGAAGGAGGTAATTCTTTCCGTATTTGCGAAAAAATTGACTCCTCAGATTCCATCAATGAAATCTTCACAATATGGGGTACTAAAGATGTATCAAAGTCATTCAGTTCTTTTTGATAATAATGCATTACATTTTCAGTGGTACTGGAAGGTGTTTGATTGACAAGTAATAAAATGTTTCTATGTCCTTTTTCCAATAGTGCTGAAGTGGCTTGAGGGATTGCGCTGGAATAATCGGAAAGAATTTTATAGCAAAAATTACTGCTGCAATTGTTTTCGATCAATACAAAGGGAGTATTGCTTTTTATCAAAGGAATAAAATTATTATCATCCATGGAACAGGGAGCAATGATGAGCCCTAATGTTTTTTTACTGGATAAGGCGTTCAATATCATTTGTTTTTCAAGTTCAGTATCATTATTAGAGATGGAAAGCAATAACTGATATCCCCTTTTCACAAGAATTGCATGTAGTTCAGTAAAAAATAAGATATAAAATGTATTCTTGAGATTAGGGACAAGAAGCAAAATTTGGGAATTGGATCCGGGAATTAAGTTATGATCTTTGGATTTTCTTTGGTAGCCGCATTCCTTTATAATTGCTTCTACTTTTTCCTGTAAACTTGGAGAAACATAACGAGTATGGTTAAGAACATGAGAAACGGTGGCTATAGAGACCCCTGCTTTCTTAGCAATTTCCTGTAAATTCATTTTCCTAATCTCCAATCTGTTTTAGTAGATATTGTTCTTTTCTTATCTGTCGTAATGATATTTTTTTTGCTGACTTCATCACTGAAGTTTTACGTAAAAAAATAATTTCGAAAACTATTTATAGACGATATGCATATAATTAGTGTTGCATTGTGACGAAAATTATGCAATATGGAATGATTATATTGCAATGACTTATATAGATTAGTACTATTTACATATATCACAAGGACGTAAACTTAATCAAGATTAAATTTACGTAAATTTAAAGTACTAAGGAGGAACGACAAATGAAAAAAAGAACAAGAATGTACGTTATGAGTCTCGTATTCGGGATGGCATTAGGAGCATTGGTGGGATGTTCATCAAAACAAGATTCAAATAATGAATCGTCATCTAAAGTTTCTGAAAAAGCGCAAGAAAATTCTGATAAAAATACAGCTAAGAAATCTTTTGTATTCTGTACTAACACATTAAACAATAGCTTTCAAAGCTCAATGGATGCAAAATTCAAGGAATTATGTGATAAAAATGGTATCGCTTATACTTGTTTGGATCCTGATTATGACTTAAATAAGCAGCTTAGTCAGCTATCAGATTGTGCCAATAGCGGATATGATGCCGTATTTGTGATTCCTGTAGACTCTTCCGGAATCACAGCAGGCTTGGCAGAGATATCTGATGCTAAGATTCCAATTTATAATGTGGATACTGCTGTAATAGAAGAAGACATGAATAAATATGTTACTCAGTTTGTAGGAACGAATGCTTTTATGGCCGGAGAGTTGGTTGGAAAGCAATTAGCTAGTAAACATCCCGATGGAGCCAAAATTGCTATCTTGGATTTTCCTTCAAATGAGAGTTGCGTGGATCGTGTGAATGGATTTATGAAAGGTTTGGGAGAACAAAAGGATAAGTTTACCATTGTGGCACAACAGGATGGTGGAGCTGCATTGGATAAATCCTTAGGTTTAGCTGAAGATATTTTGACCGCTAATTCTGATTTGGATGCATTTTTCTGTATCAATGATCCATCAGCATTAGGAGCTGCTGCGGCAATCAAAGCAAGTAATAAAAAAGGCAAAGTAGAGGTTTACAGCATTGATGCATCTCCTGAAGGAAAGCAGGCATTATTAGATGGTGATTTTACAGCTGTAGCAGCACAAGTTCCTTTGCAAATTGCTGAGCATGCATTTAATGAGGCAATGAATGGAGAAGGTAAGAGTTCAGAGAAAAAAGTTTATTTGGATTCTCATTTAGTGGATAAAGAAGAAGCTGAAAAAACATTAAAAGATTGGCAATAATCTTTGTTCCTAAAGATTGCGTTTTGAAAGGTTTATAAAAGATGGATACTCCCATTTTGGAAATGATAGATATTAAAAAAAGTTTTTCCGGAATATATGCATTATCCGGAATTAACCTTTCTTTGGAAGAGGGAGAGGTTCATGCTCTATTAGGAGAAAATGGAGCGGGTAAATCTACATTGATAAAAATTCTTGGCGGAATATATAGACCGGATTCGGGAACAATTAAAATAAAAGGTGAAGAGGTAGAAATTCACGGAGTGAGAGATGCCGAGATGAAAGGAATCGGAATTGTTCATCAGGAGATTGTTTTAGTGCCACAATTAACCGTGGCACAAAACATTTTTCTGGGAAGAGAATTGATGGGATCCTTTTCAAGGGTGAAGCGGAAAGAAATGAATATCCAGGCTGAAGAAATGCTTCAAAACCTGGGAGTTTCTATTTCTCCCACTACCTCGGTTTCTTCACTTACCATTGCACAACAACAAATGATTGAAATTGTCAAAGCAGTTTCTTTTCAGGCAAAAATCATTGTAATGGATGAGCCAAGTTCGTCTTTATCTGTTGAGGAAGTTGAGCAGTTATTTCAGATTATTGCAAGACTGAAGGAAAAGAAAATTAGCATTATCTACATATCCCATAGGATGGAAGAAATCTTTAAAATTGCAGATCGCATTACAGTTATCAGAGACGGATGTTATATTGGCACGAAGAAAAATGGTGAAACCGATGTAGATGAGCTTATATCTATGATGGTTGGAAGAGAATTAAAAGAATTTAGTGTTCCTAAAAAACAAATCAGCAAATCAGATGAAATAATCCTGGAAGTCAAAAACTTGAGCTGTAGACCGTATTATTCGGATATTAGCTTTCAACTTCATAAAGGGGAGATATTGGGATTTGCCGGTCTGGTAGGCGCCGGAAGAAGCGAGTTAATGGAGTCAATTTTTGGCGCACGTCATTTTACTAAAGGAGAAGTATTTCTTAGGGGAGAACAGGTGCATTTTTTCAATCCGATGCAAGCGATTAAGGCGGGGATTGGATTTGTTACAGAAGACCGAAAAAAAACCGGATTAGTTTTGGGAAATACTGTTTCGTTTAATCTATCATTGGCTTCGCTAGATAAATATCAAAAGGGCATATTTCTGGAAAAAGATAAGATGGATGAATCAGTTCAATATTACACTGATAGACTAAATATTAAGTCTGCAGCATTAGATGTGAAGTCAACTCAAGCATCCAATCTTTCGGGAGGAAATCAACAAAAAATAGTTATTGGAAAATGGCTCGCCACAATGCCATCTATTCTAATTTTAGATGAACCTACGAGAGGCATTGAT
Organism: uncultured Oribacterium sp.; assembly: GCF_902481605.1. Classification (NCBI taxonomy): domain Bacteria; kingdom Bacillati; phylum Bacillota; class Clostridia; order Lachnospirales; family Lachnospiraceae; genus Oribacterium; species uncultured Oribacterium sp. Next base: position 15,241 of record NZ_CABSXI010000020.1, read on the forward strand.
ATTCATGCAAAGCTTGAGATTTACAACTTAATTAATGAGCTGGCAGAAGGCGGTATGTCAATTTTGCTAGTATCCAGTGATTTGCCTGAAATCATACAACTTTGTGACAGGGTTTGTGTTTTGAAAGAAGGAATTATGACCGGAGTTTTAGATAGTCATGAGTTAGAACAGGAGAATATTATGCGCTTTGCTGCGGGAGGGGAATCGGCATGAGAAATAGAATAGAAAAGAGTAAAGTTCCCCATATTATTTCTGATAATATCGGAATCATGGTGGTGCTTCTTATTTTATGTATTATAGTTTCGCTTGCTACTGACAAATTTTTGACTTCCGGAAATATTATTTCTGTTTTAAGACAAATTTCAATTAATACCTATATTGCCCTGGGAATGACCCTGATAATTATTTTAGGGCATATTGATTTGACAGTAGGGGCCGTAGTAGCAATGTGTGGCACTCTAACAGTAGGGTTTATTGTAAATCAGGGGCTGCCGGTGGAGCTTGCTATTATAGGAGGCGTTTTGCTAGGTGTCTTATTTGGATTTATAAACGGCGTAATTGTATCTACATTTAAAGTGCCGTCATTCATTATCACAATGGCAATGATGAATGTTGCAAATGGAATTGCCTATGTATATTCAGGTGGTCAGTCCACCCGTATCACAGATGGATTTTTTATATCCATTGGAACAGGATACCTATTTTCCTTGATTCCGCTACCGGTTCTTTACATGATTTTGCTCATTATTGTTATTAGTTTTCTTCTGGTAAAAACCAGATTTGGAGTTTATGTCTATGCCATTGGTGGAAACAGAGAAGCGGCAAGATTATCAGGTATTCCCATCAGAAAAATTGAAATTATTGTTTTCACATTATCCGGTTTACTTTCTGCATTTGCAGGTCTGGTACTTGCTTCAAGAATGTACTCAGGACAGCCTTCCGTTGGAAACGGGTATGAAATGGATGCCATCGCTGCATGTGTACTTGGAGGAACGTCCATGGCGGGAGGCAAAGGAAGCATTAGCGGAACTGTACTTGGAGCAATGGTCATTGGCATAATATCCAATGGACTAAATTTAATTGGAGTGAGTTCCTATTGGCAATTGATAGTAAAAGGAATAATCATTGCCACTGCTGTAATTTTGGATTCTCAGAAAGGGAAGTTTAAGAGAAACGCTATCATCAGAAAATAATATACAAATATCATTTTATACTAGGAGTAAAAATGGAGATATTTAGAAAAATGTCATTCGCAGATTCGACAGGAGATGCTATTCCATTCTACCACGATGGGGTATATCATATTTTTTCCTTAACACCTCCGGTGGGGACAACCGTATATCCGGAAAGACTGCGTACTACTTGGAGCCACGCTGTTTCAAAGGATTTAATTCACTGGGAAGAGCTGCCTACAGCTATCTATCCAGGAGAAGGGAAGGAACCAGACGCTTCTGGAGTTTGGACAGGTTCGGTTCTGTATGGAGAAGGCAAATACCATGCGTTTTATACAGGCTATAGTATCCAGGCTGAATATCAGCAGACCATTTGCCATGCATATAGCGAGGATGGGATAAACTGGAAAAAGGATACAGGAAATCCGGTTATTAAACCACTGATAGACCTATATGAGCAACAAGATTTTAGAGATCCATATGTATTTTTCAATGAAGATGAAAAAAAATATTGGATGCTGGTTTCTGCTAGAAGACTGGATATGCCGGTGACCAGACGAGGATGCATTGTATTGTATCGCTCTACAGATTTGGAATCTTGGGAGTACTATGGAAATTTATATTCACCCGGTCACACCAATTGCCCTGAATGTAGTGAAATTTATAAAATGAACGATACTTGGATTTTATCTTATTCACGTTTTTCCGAATTTGGAAATACAATTTATCGTACGGCTAAGTCTCCTTATGGTCCATGGAAAAAAATGAAAAAAGATGGTATAGGAGGAAGACGTTTTTATGCAGCAAAATCTTTAACGGATAAAAACGGAAGACGAATATATTTTGCGTGGGCACATGATCGGGGACAATGTAGTGATAAAGGAGAATGGTATTGGGGTGGTCGATTCTGCATACCTCATGAAGTGAAACTCTCCGAGACCGGAGATCTACTTGTTGATATTCCCCAGGAGTTTACAGAAGGTATTCATAAAAATATTGCTTGGAATTATCTTCCTGTCTTAGGAGAGTATAAAAGATATGGGGCAGAAAGCATAGTGTTGGATGCCTTAGAAACAACCGGTTATGGCTTTTTAATGCATGACAAAAAACGATTTTATTTCCATGCATCTATTATTCCCAAAGAAGTAAATGATAGTTTTGGAATTCTTTTAAAGTCGGATAAAGAGGCCAGTGAATGTCTTTTTCTTGAGTTTGATGTAGCAATGCAAAGAGTATCTCTTTTGTCTTTACCGATGGGGGTCGATCCATTCTGGGAGCAGTCATGTCAGGCTGTACCGGAGGCATCATCTCCCGGACCGGACGGGTTTCGTGTATCGGAAAAAACTTTTTCTATCAAGACAGGGGCGGTCATTGATGTAAAGATTTTTGTGGATCATGATATGATTGAGGTATTTATAGGAAAAGAAATTGCTTTCACTTATAGGGTTTATAGAAGCTCTGAGTATGAGATTGGCATCATTGCTCAGGATTCTAAAGTGGAATATGCCAATATAGCACTATGTGATTATACATAAAATATATTTGATATATTATAATAATTCGAAGAATTTTTAAAATAGAAATCGTTGTTATGCAGTGTGAGTTTGAGATGGAGGGAATCGAGTGGGCGTTCAATAGAGCTTATTCGCCCACTCCTCTTCATTGAACCTTCTCATCGCAAAGTTCTCTCCGATCATAATTCTGTTTCTCCCGCCATTTTCATGTATCGCTCCAGTCGAGCAAGCATTTTGTCCAAGCTAAAGTAGCCCGATTCTCTTGCGACTTCCGTACCATCAATCTCGGCTATAACTGTCGGAACCGATAAAATCCCTTTCTGAGCCGCCTCCTCCTGATGAACTTCAATCGGGAGATAACTATACTTCACCGTAGGATGCGCCCGCTGCCATTCCTCGAGCTTGCGTCTGATTGCTACGCAAGGCGCACAGGTCTCCGAGCCGTATTGTTTTACTTCGATTCTCATACTTTCACCATCATTTCTCATGCTTTCACCATCATTATACATCATCCTGAAGGAAAAGCTGCTCTGTTTTCCGAATGTGAAATACAGCTTTGATTCAGAAGAACAAATTATCTTAACTTCTCTTCAAAGATTTCTACAATTGTTTTCTCCGTTCCCACCATACCGGGGGATGCAATTAAGCCCATATTCCGCATGGTTTCTTCCGGGGTATTTCCATTGATACCATGTACTTTGTCAATATGGACACCCTTCATGGCAAATGCCACGGAACGGAATGCCGCATCACAGGCAGCTACACCCTTCATGGTACAACCCTGGTTTCCCCCGTCGCAGATCATTCCGGTGATGGAGGAGGCCATGTTGTTGAGAGTGTATTCCATTTGCTCCACAGTGCCACCCTTTAAGTACACTAAACCGCAGGCCATGCCGGTACCGGCGGCAATGGCACATCCGCAGAAGGCGGAGAGCCTTCCGGAGTATTCTTTGATATAGGTGCAGATGAGATAGCTCAGCATGGTTGCCCGGTAGAGCATTTCTTCACTTAAGCCATAAATCTTATAAACGCCGTATAGGGGCATGGTGGCAATGATCCCGTGGGCGCCGGAGCCGGTGATGCTCATGGCGGGCTTGTCTAAACCGATGACACGGGCTTCGATTGTGGCGTTGCAAAGAAGGGAGGCAGTCATTTGCTCGTCTGAAGAGATGACCTGCCCTCCGTTCATGGCCAGCAGCTGTCTTGCAAAAGTGGTGCGGGGATTCTTTAGAGCCTCTTCAAAAAGCTCCAGATTCACTTTATAAGCATCCTTTACGAATTCGATTTCTTTTAAGGGAACCGTATTCACATAGTCCACGAGCTCTGCCAAAGTATATCTATGGATGGAATGAATTGTCGCATTTGCTTTCGATGTGGTAGCATTAATTTCCCCCGAGGCACCATATGTATCTTCCTCATCGTTCTCTTCAGCCTCCAGCACTGTCTCCCCATTGACTACAATCTTCGTGATATTGGTATGTGTGTCACGAATCGTAAGAAGAACCTTGCTTTCTGTTGTTTCCAATGTTGCTTCCATAAAAATACGGCTGGAAATTCCGCTAAGCGCCACTGTGATTTTCCCCTCATCAATAAGCCTTTGCGCACTGACATTGTCGGCAGGCGTAACATTTGCCAGAGACTCCAGACCCTTATCAGGATTCCCGGCAACATATCCAAGGGCAGCGGCAAAAACATTTCCCACTTCTTTGGAATTGGGAATACCGCAGGTGAAGGCATTTTTATACATGCCGCTGTTCATAGCGACATTTAAGTGAAGCAGCTCGCCCTTTGCGTAGGACTTTGCTTTTGCGACACAGAAGGAAATGGCCCCGGGTTCTGTTACGCCCAGTGCCGGAACCATATCTTTTTTGATTAGTGCGCTTAATTCGTGCATATTTAGAAACCTCCCCCGCTTTTGCTTTTATTATAGCATTTTTTGAACCTTGATAGATGCCTCATCTGATGAATAAAAAGGATGAAAAAGGAAAATAAAGCATGATATAATACATCTGCTTTTCTCCGAAATGTAAGTTTCTACGAGAAAAAAGCTGTTTATAAAAGAAGAAAGCAAAAGTAAGGAAATGTGAGGGTGGTATGGGAGAGAAAATAATAGAAGAAGCGAAGAAGGTTAATCTTACCGAGCTGTTTTATGATTTGGTTTTTGTCTTTGGGATTTCTAAGATTACCCATTTCTTAGAAAGTCTGAATGAGGGAATCTTTAGTTTAAAAGAGATTATCATTTATACTGTTGTTTTTGTTTGTTTCATCAGCGTATGGAATGTGCAGACCGTGTATATGAACCGCTATGGAAAACATAATCTTTTGCATATCATCATTATGACGGTTTTCCAAATGCCGGCTTTAGTCTTTATGGCGGCAAATGTCAGTTCCGATATGGAGGAAAGCTGGACAGCCTTTACACTGGCGCTTCTATGGATTGTTGTCATACAATTTCTGCAATATATCTACGCTTATATGCAAAACAAGAATAGTGAAAAGGATCGAAAACTGATTCGGGATTTTTTTCAGCTTCTTTTTGTGGGCATGATTAGTATTATAGTCAGCTTGTTTTTGTCAGGAATCGGACGCATCTTATTAACCGGTTTTGGCTTTATTGTAATCATACTGGGTGCTATTTTCTTTCGAAAAGATATGGCTAGAGTACCCATTAATATGCCACACCTTATAGAAAGATTAACACTCCTTACTATTATTACCCTTGGGGAAATGCTGATAGCCGCAGCGGATTTCTTTGAAATAGAGAAATTCTCGGTTTACTCTGTTTTCATTCTGTTTCAGGTGGTGGCATTATTTTTGTTCTACATCACGGAATTTGACCATGCCATTGAGGAGAATCTTCCTTGTCAAAGCGGGGTAGGACTGATTTACAATCATTATTTTGTGTGGTTCGGTTTAAATCTTTGTACGATTGACCTGGATTATGCTAATGGTGCCATGGGCATTGCCCGAGTGATTATGATGTTTTTAGGATTATTCCTCTTTTATCTTGGTGTGTTTAACAATGCGCATTTAAATAAAAAGAGCCACAAATTGGATAAAAAACTGATGATTCCTTTTGTGCTTGTTTATCTATTAGGCCTTGGCAGTTCCTTCATATTCCAGTCCAATGTTCCGGTGATTACAGTCCTTTGTACCCTGACGATTGTTTTGGAAACCGTACTCTTTGTATCTTTCGTAATACGACGTTTTCCGAAAGAAATCAGAAAAGAAATGATTGGACCGTAAAGGAAAAGAATATGTTCCATTTTAGAAAAGTGGTACAAGTACCTAAAATCTAAAATGAGCTCTTGACTATTTCCTTTCTATTACGCATACTTTAGAAAAGTGGTACAAGTACCCAAAATCTAAAATGGAGCTGAGATATGGAAATTAAAAGAGATAGATATCTTAACAAACTGATTGCAAAAAAGAATAACGGATTAATAAAAGTAATTACAGGCATTCGACGAAGCGGAAAATCCTATTTACTTTTTGAGCTTTATTATAAGTATTTGCTGTCTATAGGGATAACGGAGAATCATATTATAAGAATCCCACTGGATGATATTGAATTTGAAAAATATTGCGATGCATATAAATTGTATGAATATATAAAAAGTCGGATTTCAGATTTAACACAGCAATATTATGTGTTCATTGATGAAGCCCAGTATGCAATTACGAAAGAAGAAATGAGAAATCCTGATGTGCCAATTCGATTATATGGCGTATTGAATTCGCTACTTAGGAAAAATAACGTGGATGTTTATATTACAGGGAGTAATTCTAAGTTTTTATCTACAGATATTATGACCGAGTTCAGAGGACGTGGAGACGAGATCCGTATATCGCCTTTGGCATTTTCCGAGTTCTATCCCGCATGCGGAAAGGAAAAGGCTGATGCATGGCAGGAATACTTATATTTTGGAGGCCTTCCACATATCTTGTCGGAAGCTGATTATGAGGCAAAAAGCAATTATTTAAGCAGATTACATCGAGAAATTTATATGCGTGATTTATGTGATAGATATGATATTCTCGATAGAACAGGTATGGAATCTCTAATGAAAGTCATTTCATCAGCCATAGGTTCATTATCCAATCCCCAAAAAATTGCGGATACATTTAAGAGTAGTGGTGAAAAAGTAATATCCATGCCGACAATCTCAAATTATCTCAAATATTTGGAAGAAAGCTTCTTAGTATCCAAGGTAGAGCGTTACGATATAAAAGGAAGAAAGTATATCAGTACACCATTCAAATATTACTATATGGATTTAGGACTCAGAAATGCGCTACTTAATTTCCGACAGTTTGAAGAGCCCCATCTTATGGAAAATGCCATCTATAACGAACTCATTTACAGAGGATTTAATGTTGATGTCGGTGTGGTAGAGGTTAGAAAAGATGATAATGGTAAAAAAATTAGAAAAAAGTTGGAGGTCGACTTCGTTGTAAATCATGCCAGTCGGCGTTATTATATACAGTCTGCATTTGCGCTTAGGGATCAAGAAAAAATCGAGCAAGAACAGGCATCTCTACTAAATATTCCTGATTCCTTTAAAAAAATCATTATTTCAGGGAGCAATACACCTATCTGGAGAAATGAAGCGGGCATTACTTTTATAGGTCTCTTTGACTTTATGTTGAATGAAAATAGTCTTGAATTTTGATATGGAGAATTTAAATCCGTAAATATCCGCTTTGTTTCCTTGGTGGTCGGCTTGACATTCGATGCCATGAATTTATAATGAATTTTGGATTTATTAAAGAAGAATTTTCTTCTTTTAGCCTCTGGTTTTGTCGCTAAATGAGGAAAAATTGTAGGAGGAAAACCATGGGACTCTTAGACATTGTGAAGAAATTAGCTACAGGAGCTTCCGATGAGGACAATCGGAAAAACAAAGCAAGGATGCGGGAAATCTTTAATTCGCTGGTAGAAGGCGGAGACGACTACAAATTAATTTATTGTCACTTGGAGAACTACAACGATGTAGTTGTGGCTAGCGTCACGATTCACAGCAATTTCATCGTAGGCTATAAGCCCGGAGAAGTTGTTGTGATTCAGGTCAGTCCGGATTTGACGGAATATGGAGAGGCAGAGGTCTTCAACAAGGAAAATGGCGGTCAAGTCGCCGCTTCCTGGACAGGGTTTTGTTCGGTAGCGAAGGAAGGAAAAATGTATCAGCTTGAGCCGATTACCTATTCGCCCGGCATTAATAGGGGAGCGAAGTATTGTGTGGCGGTAACGCAGTCCGGTGAAGAAGTCTCAGCCTTTCATAAGTTTTGTAAAGCAGGCTTCTAAAGAAAGGATTCTAAAGAATATAAAGCAAAAGAGTATTTGACAAGGCAGGCACTTGCATTTTTGCAGGTGCTTTTTTTGATTTTCAAATTTCCAAAGAATTAAGTTTTAAAAAAATGCGTTTCAAACAAATTATCGACTAATAGTCGAAAAAACTTGACAGCTGATTTTTTCTGTTTTATCATGAAAACCGACCAGTGGTCGAAAATATCAAATAGGAGCAAAAGCTCAAATATGGAGCTCGGAGCAGATATGAAAATCGGGTCGGATATAAAAAACGGAGGCGGATATGAAAAAAGGGGAACAAAGAAAACAGGAACTGTTAAAGCTTGCCTATCGCATGTTCATAGAAAAAGGCTATGAGAATACCAGCATTGACGAGATTGTGGCCAAGGCGGGCATTGCAAAAGGCACTTACTATTATTATTTTGCAAGCAAAGAGGCAACGCTGGAAGCGGTTATTGAAATGATGATAGAGAAGGATAGTGCCGTGGCCAAAGAGCTTCTTCAGGCACCGCTTTCCATACCCGAAAAATTGGTTTCGGTTGTAAATGCCTTTCGTCCGGAGAAAGAGGAAGTGGTGATTACGGATGTTCTGGAAAGAAAAGAAAATATCGTCATGCACGATAAAATCTGCAAGAAAATTGTAGAGGTGGCGGTGCCGATTCTGGCAGAGATTGTTCAAGAAGGAATAGCACAGGGGATATTTTCGTGTACGCATATTGAAGAGCGAGTGAAGATGCTCCTTGTTACGAGTCAGCATATGTTCGATTACGGAAATTTTGGTGAAAAAGATGTAGAGGTGTATATCGATATGCTGGAGAAGTCTCTGGGTGCAAAATCCGGAACCATGCAATTTATCAGCCAGGTCTTAGTAGAGGGGGCAAAGGAATGAGCAAGGGAATGAGCGAGATAATGAGCAAGGGGATAAGCAAAGCGCAGAATAAAGCGCAGAATAAAGCGCAGAACAAAGCACAGAACAAAGAACAGTTCATGCTGGATAAAGATGAATATCGATATAGACCGTGGTTATTCTTTCTCTGTGCGTATTTTTTCACATGGATATTCTGGATACCGGCAATCTTTGTTTCCGAAGATAAGGGTGCGTTATTGATGCTGCTTGGTCTCCTTGCACCGGCAGTGGTCTCCACTGTATTTGTACTTGTATCCGGCTGTGAAGAGTTGAAGAGAGATCTTAAGGAAAAGATTATAGGCTTTTATAAAGTGAAGTGGATGAATGTGTTTTGGGCAGTGGTTCTTTATGCACTGATTATTGTGTTTTCTATACTTTTATCCCTTTTATTTGGACAATCTTTAAAGCAGTTTTCCTTTACGGAAGATTTTTCCTTTACCGGAGTGGGAATAGGATCTGCTTTTGTGACCATTACACTGGCTTCGATTATTGAAGAAGTAGGCTGGAAGGGATATTGTGAAGACTCCATAGGGCAATATATGGACTGGTTTATTGAATCTCTGATTTTTGGAATCTTGTGGTCATTCTGGCATTTTCCCCTGCTTTTTATCAAGGGGACATATCAGGCAGGGCTTATGGTTAATCCCTTGTTTGTCATTAATTTCTTCGTGGGTGCCATACTTATGGGATATATCATCACTTGGGTGTATCTGGTCAGTGACCGCTCCATTCTGGCCTGCATGGTATTCCATTTGTTTGTAAACTTCATGCAGGAAAAAATCGCGATGACGGCGGAGACAAAGTGTGTGGAAACCATTGTGATTTTCATTGTAACGGCGATTATTGTACTACTGAATAAGAAAATGTTTTTTGGAACGGAGCACGTTGGAAGACTCTTGAAAACACGATTTGGGGAGGGAAATTAAGATGAGTTCCGGAATGAAAAAGTTCCTCCTTCTTTGGATTGGGGAGCTCATATCGTCTATAGGTGGCGGACTCACTTCTTTTGGACTTGGGGTTTATGTCTTTCAAAAAACAGGCAGTGCGGCAGGAATGGCATTGGTGACTTTACTTGGATTTCTGCCTACCCTTCTTTTTACTGTTCCGGCAGGAGTGTTGGCTGACCGTTACGATAGAAGAGTTCTGATGATGATTGGAGACGGTTTTTCAGGACTTGGCATCCTTTACATTTTCCTCTGCATGCTACGAGGAGAAGCGAACCTCGTTCAGATATGTATAGGCGTGTTCATCAGTGCCATATTTTCTTCCCTTTTAGATCCTTCTTACAGAGCAACGATCACGGATTTATTATCCAAGGAGGAGTTTTCCAAAGCCTCCGGATTAGTGTCTTTGGCAGGAAGTGCCAGATATCTGTTCTCGCCCGTTATAGCAGGCCTATTGCTGGCATATCATGACATTTCCCTGTTGCTGCTCATTGATGTATCTACCTTCTTTGTTACGATTACAACGACCTTTATTGTAAGGCGAGGAATAAAAGCAAAACAGCCCACAGAGAAGCAGTCATTTTTGGAAAGTATGAAAGAAGGCTGGAGAGCAATCCACATAGAGAAAGGCGTTTTTGTGCTTGTCCTGTGTTCTTCTCTGATTACCCTGTTTCTTGGGACTTTGCAAATTCTTGTTGAGCCGATGATTCTTTCTTTTTCAGACTCCAAGGTGCTGGGCATTGTAGAAACCCTATGTGCAAGTGGGATGCTTGTATCGGGAATACTTCTCGGAGGTTTCGGCATTAAGAAAGAATATGGAAAAGTTCTTCAAATCTCCTTTTTTATGGCGGGAATCTTTATGATTGGCATGTCAATATTTGAAAATCTGGTCAGCATCGGTATATTTGGTTTCTTTTTCTTTGCTACCTTGCCTCTTTGCAACAACTGCATGGATTATCTTTGCAGGACAAATATACCGGATGCTTTACAGGGTAGAGCTTGGGGATTTATAGGCTTTCTCTCGCAGCTAGGCTATGTTATTGCCTATGCAGTTTCCGGCTTAGCCGCAGATGGTCTCGGTAGTCTGGGCGGAATGGGTGTCGGGCGGGGAGCTGCGATGATGATTGGAATTTCTGGCGTCTTGCTTTCCCTTGTGGCAGTTACACTCCTTCGTTTTCCGGCTATCAAAGAACTGGAAAAGAGAACGGAATAGAGGAATCGGAGTGTGTAATGGTAATGTGTAATTTACGGAAGCTAAAGGCAATCTATGAATTTAAGGAGGCTAAGTCAATGCATCAGAAAAAAATGAATCTTTTCCTGCGTGTGCTGTTTATCATTCTTATCATAGCGATATCCGGTGCGGCAATACTACAGATTTTTGCACCGGAATATATGGGAAGGCACGCCGCGTATGGCATTTCTATAGGATGGCAGAGAGAAATCGGCTTTTGGAATATTGCCGTTTTGGTCATATTGATTACGGCATATAGGCACTACAATTGGACCTATCTAAAGTCCATTTTACTTGCTCTGATCCTTGGAGGAATCGGTATCGGAAGCAATCATTTTGTCCATTATCTTAAAGTGCATCAAATTGTAAATTTAATCGGTGCTGTGGAGAATTATCTTCTGGTTCTTGCTTGGATAATAGGATGGAAAATAGAAGAGAGGAGGCAGAATCCCTAGACGCTTATCCGCTTCAAATATTTTTTCAATGTCTCTTGAATGCTGTCCAAAGAATCCACCATTCCCCGGTCAATCCATTTGAAAAGCACATTCCAGATGGCTCCCACATTAAAGGCAATGAGGTAGTCCGGCTCCAGTTCCCCCATAAGCTTTACAAATGGGTTGCTGCTCATATCCTCTGTTTTGCTGTATTCCGGAAGAAATTCATTTAAACGAAGCAGGAGCAGATACAGCATTTTACTTTTGTGCAGTAAGGAAAGAAGGTCTTTGTTTTTATCGCAGAAGGAGAAAATCACGGAGAGTGGATTGGTAATAGTGTCAACCTTTCCGGTCGTATCAACAGAGATAGCTTCATCAAGATATTTAGTTCCGGCAGGATTATTTTTTTCATTTGCCTTGGAAAGTGCCGCAGTATATTCCCCGATTAATTCGTTCAGAATGGACTCCAGTACATCGTCCTTGGAACGAAAGTTCAGGTAAAAGGTTTTTCTTGCAAAGCTTGTTTCCATAATAATCTGCTTTACGGAGATTTCTGCATAGGGATACTCTTGCATTAGCTTGAGTAAAGCTGTGGAAATTTCCTGCCTTGACCGTACAGCGGATGGATTTTGGCTTTTCTTCATAGCATACTCTCCTAAAATACACAGAAAGCAAAGATTGTGTATCTTTTTTGAAATGATTTACTTTCCTTTGATGCTACAGTACCATGCCCTTGCAAGATACACAAGTGAGTAGTTTTGGAGGAGAAAATGCAGGTTTTAATCATCAATGGGAGTCCGAGAAAAAATGGAGTGACGGCAGCAGTGCTTCATAGGATTGAAGAAAATCTTCGGGGAGCAGGTATAGAAGTGCTATTTTACAATCTGGGGGAAGTGAAAATGTCCCATTGTACCGGCTGTAACTATTGCTATAGAACAGGACATTGCTGTATGGAGGATGATGCAGAGCTACTCTCCAAAAGAATTGAAGAGGTGGACGGAATCGTTTTGGGTTCTCCAACTTACGCAAGTAATGTATCCGGATTAATGAAAGATTTTATAGATCGAGGACATTTTGTGATGGAACAACTGCTTTATAAAAAGTACTGTATTGCGGTGGCAAGCGGGGAAAATTACGGAAGTCAAGATACTTTGAAAGTTCTTAAGAATCTTGTGTTATTTTCCGGAGGAAGATTGAGCGGACAGCTTCGGATTCAAGCCGGCTTTAACGACCTTGAGGGAATGATAAGGAAGAGAAAAGGGGAGATTGATTATGTATCGCAAAGCTTTATCAGGGCAATAAAACGTAGGCAATACTATCCTATTCAGAGCATAATTCATTTTTTTATTTTCCATCTGGGAATCAAGCCCTTTGTAAAGAAAAAAGGCACGTTATATCAAGGGATTAGGGGAAAATGGAGTAAATTGGGAATTACCTGAATAAAGGAGATTTTTGCATTGCATGCAGAGAATCTATAAAAAAATATTTGACAAAAAGCAAAAATTCCTTATAATTGACAAGGCGTCAGTTGCAAAAGGAACTAATTGACATTTTTTAGCAACTTTACGACAAGTATCAATTGAAAGGAGTCAGCAGATGTCTAAGCAAAAAATCAATCTTTTTGTAGGTTCTATTGGAGCGTTTATCGGTATTTTTGTTTTTATTGCTTACATTCCCCAGATTTTCGCAAACTTGCAGGGAGACAAAGCTCAACCTTTTCAGCCGCTATTTGCAGCAGTTTCTTGCCTGATTTGGGTTATTTACGGATGGACTAAGGAACCGAAAAAGGATTGGATTCTTATTGTTCCTAACTCCGCGGGAGTAATTTTAGGAGGATTAACTTTCCTTACTGCATTATAAACCCATGTAATGGCTATAAGAGCCGGCGACTTCTTTAGGAAGTCTGCCGGTTTTTTATTTATAACGAGTATCGCTCGCAAAGCGTGTGGTATCTCGTTACTTGCCATTCCGGTGGAATAAGTTTAAATAAGGGAAGAAGCTGAATATAGAGAAGAATTTAGACTCAACCGCCGGTGGAATAGGTAGAACTCAACCGCCGGTTCCTGTCATTTTTGGCGGTTTCCTGTAAGCTTATGCCGTGAAAGGAGGTGTCTGATATGGATCAAATCAAAATCGGAAAATTTATAGCATCTTGCAGAAAGGAAGAGGGCATGACCCAGGCAGAGCTTGCGGAAAAGCTTGGTATCAGTGACCGAGCGGTATCCAAATGGGAAACCGGAAAGTCTATGCCGGATTCCGGGATTATGCTGGAGCTTTGCGGATTTCTGAAAATCAACGTAAACGAACTCCTGTCGGGCGAAAGAATCATGGCAGAATTCTATAGTAAACAAGTAGAAGAGAATCTTCTCGCAATGAGACGAGAAGTGGAGGAAAGGGACAGGAGAGCCCTTAAGCTGGAATACTGGATGGGATTCTCGGCAGTGCTCTCCGGCTCAGTCTTAATCCTTTTGGCATCCTTCCTGGTGATGCCCTTCTGGCTGAGAATGGTACTCTCCGCCTTTGCCCTTATGATGATTTTACTGGTAAGCTTTATCGCAGTTGGCATTGAACAGAAAGCCGGGTACTATGAATGCGGGTGCTGTCATCATTGCTATGTGCCCTCTTACAGTAAGGTCATTCTATCCATGCACAAGGGTCGGGCAAGATATATGAAGTGCCCGGTCTGTGGAAGACGAAGCTGGCAGAAAAAGGTATTGGGGGAGGAATAAAATCATCTGTGGTATATAGAAATGCTTTTAACAGCGCAGTAATTCTTCTACCAAAAGCTATTATCTCATTTTAATTTTCTACGTATATTATAAAAGTGCCGTTTACGGCAAAAATGTGAAATGCATCTCTTGCGAATTCTCCAAATAATGAGTACACTATTTTATAAAACTGCCGTTTACGGCAAAAACATGAAATGGAGATCAAGATGGAAATCAATAGAGATGTGTACCTTAATCGACTTATTGTCAGGAAACACAATTGCTTCATTAAAGTGATTACCGGAATCAGACGCTGCGGGAAGTCGTATTTACTGAATACTTTATTCTATAAGCATTTACTTTCGGAAGGGGTAGGAGAGAACCACATTATCCGATTCGCCTTTGATACAGCGGAGGATTTATTAAAGATTGGAGAAGATCCCATCGTATTGGATAATGAAAAAGAAGAGCGCAAGGTGGATCCCTCCCGATTTCTTACCTGGCTGATGCCACAGATTCGTGGTGAAGGCATGTATTACCTTTTGCTGGACGAGGTGCAGAAGCTGGGAGCTTTTGAATCAGTACTGAATGGGTTCCTTCGGAAGCAAAATGTTGATGTTTACGTAACAGGCAGTAATTCCAAGTTTCTGTCAAAGGACATTTTAACTGAATTTGAGGGAAGAGGGGATGAAGTACACGTGCTGCCTTTATCTTTTTCCGAATACTATGCATTCAAAGAGGGAGATAAAAGCGAAGCCTATGATGATTACTCCGTTTACGGAGGGCTTCCGGCGGTTGTGCTGATGAATACGGAAGAGCAAAAGACCAATTATTTAATATCCCAAATGAAGAACGTGTATCTTCGGGATATCGTGGCCAGATATTCGGTACAGGATGAAAGCGCCTTGGGAGAAGTAATTGACGTCATTGCCTCAGGCATTTCCACCCTTACCAATCCAAGAAAAATTGCTGCAACGATGAATTCTGTTCATGGGATGAATATCAGTGATGCAACAGTGGATAAATACATCACCTATGGGGAAGAAGCATTTATGCTCTCGCGGGTAAAAAGATATAATGTGAAAGGGCGAAAGTATATCGGAACCCCTTATAAAATCTATTTTGAAGATTTGGGTCTTCGAAATGCCCGACTGTCATTTCGGCAGATCGAAGAAACTCATATAATGGAGAACATCATTTACAATGAATTGCGATACAGGGGCTATCAGGTAGATGTGGGAACCGTGGAATCTAGGGAAAAGGATACCAATGGGAAAGAGATTCGGGTGCAGAGGGAAATCGATTTCATTGCTACCTTAGGAAGTAAGAAGTATTATATTCAGTCTGCCTATGCCATTCCCGATAAGGAAAAGTATGAGCAGGAATGCAAATCCTTTGAGCGCACCATGGATTCCTTTAAGAAAATCATTATCGTAGAAAAAAGTATGAAGCCTCGCTATGACGAAAACGGATATCTGATGATGGGAGTTAAGGAATTTTTATTAGATGGCAATAGTTTGCTGATTTAATTCATGAAAAGTATCGTGTGAAAAGCTCAAGATACTTTTTTAATGGTATTTAACTCGAAAAATAAAGGTGGAATTCCGCCGGAATTTTTCGAGTTTGTGTTATAGGAAACAGTACGGGAGAAGCGGGAGATATCTTATTAATTGAGAATAGAGTAAAAATTTTGTCAGTTGATACAAAAGAAAAAGAAAGCATTGTCAATATATTTTTCCATCGTTATGATAGAAGGCGATGGAAGAAATTTCATCGATTATGTTATGTACACAGCAAAGATAAAAACGCAACGCATACAGAGAAGTATGCCAGAGCCGGTAGGTAGCCCGGCCGTCACAGAATCTTGTGGTAAGTAACCTTCCCCTCCGGGTTGTCCATTCTTTGTCCATAAAGCAATTTAGGAGGGACAAATATGGACAAGATGACTTGTCAAATGACAGTGCTTTTTGAAGGCGCTTTTTGGGTGGGCATTTTTGAGAAAACAGAGGGAAATCGCCTATCCGTTGCGAAGGTGACTTTCGGTGCAGAGCCCAAGGACTTGGAGGTACGTGATTTTATCTTAAAGCATTTTTATGAGCTGAAATTCAGTCCGGAAGTCAAAACGCAAGTCAAGGAAAGAAAACAGAATCCGAAAAGAGCACAAAGAGAGGTCAAAAAACAATTGCAGCGTGCTGGCATCGGGACGAAGTCGCAACAGGCGTTAAGTTTACAGCATGAAGAGAACAAACAAAAGCGTAAAGAAAAAAACAGAGAACAAAAACGCATCGAGGAAGAACGGCAATTTATGCTGAAGCAAGCGAAGAAAAAAGAAAAACACAGAGGCAGATAACGAAAATAGTGAGGAATAGCATGGCAGCTTTAAAACTAAGCCTTATACAAAAATACAAGCCGGAAAATGCATATACCTATGTGTACAGCACAGGCTTTCTTTCAGGAGAAAGAGCTCTAACGCAGGGTGCTGAAACGATAGAGGAGGAAAATGCCTTTTTTTCTCACGCGCGTCCGGAGCAAAGGGTAAGAGCACTCATTTTAACAAGGAAGGAAGAAGCCCCGGGAGCCTACTCTGTTCTAGTCCTATCCGAAACCGGCATACAAGAAATAGAGCTTGGGGAAGATTTCCTTGACCGAGAAAATGATCCGGTACTTTTTTCCTACAGGGACAACTTCGGGGTAATCAAAGCCAAGAAAGAAATTGTCTATTTTACCGGAGATTTTTCTTCGCCGGAAATTATCCCGATTAAGAATGGATTTTTGCCCTTTAGCAAAGTGCTGTCGGACAATGCAAGAGAGCGGTATTTTCAGACGGTTTCAGACGGCAGATTGGTTCCTGTCTGCTTTGAAAAGGACGTTTATTACGGTCTGTCCCGATGTTTTGCCCTTTTAGACTTTGATCCTGTAAAAAAAGAAGCCAAGTGGAAATGCTTTTCGGAAATAGAGAAAAATGCCTTTACCCACCATGATAACAGGACGAAGGACGCTCCGAAAATCGACAGTTTAAAAATGGCAAATGATGTACTTTATGCCTATACTTCGGGAGAAAGCACAGGCTCAGTGAACAAATGGGGAATGGACTATTATGCGCTGGCAAAAATTTCCCCTGAGGGCAAGGTAAAGGAAAAGCTCTTGGAGTCGGAACAGTTGAAAGCAGGCGGAAAAAAGTCCGGGGTGAACGGAACTTTCACCCATTCGGATTATCTGATTCTCACACCGCTTTTTAACAATGACGATTGGAAGGGAAAGCAGAAGCTATTTTCTCTTAATAAGCGGGAATATACGGATGTTATTATGCCAAGAGGCATGACAAAGCATAGCTTACACAACATTTGCGGAGAGCTGTGTCTCACCGCCCTGTATGATAGAGGACTGAAAGAAATCGGGCTTTGCAAAATAGAAGGGATAGAGTAGAGAGAATAAGATCAAAAAAAGAAGAGTCTTTATGTAGGATAGGTCTGAAAATGGGGGATCTAAACTCGCCCTATATTTAGGCCTGCCTTGCATAGAAAAGCCTATTGATTTTTATTCCCCCTTCTCCTTCTTCCGATATGCTTCCCATGCTTTTTTGTAAAAGATTCGCATGGACTCCCGACAATCATCCGGAGAAAGAATCACTGCCTCTTTTCCGAAGCGATGGAAATATTCTTCCAACTGTGTTTTTGGCCAGTTAAAATAAAGAGTATTTCCTTCTTTTTTTAATACATCCGGCCTGTTTTTAGTAATGAAATGAAACTTTTGCAGGCCCTTTTCCGTTAAGCGGACTTCGGCTTCAATTCCTTTGGATGTGGATTGAGGACTTCTTCCGGCAATTTCCCGGAGCTCCAGTTTTCGGCTTTCATTCGGAATGAATTTATCGGAAGAGCTATATAAGGCACGAATTCTTGAGATACGGAAGGATCTGGGTATACCGGTTTCGTTGTCTAAGCAAAGAAGATAATTACACTGCTCCTCTTTGGATGCGGCAATACAATAAGGTTGAACCGTAAAAATAACTTTTGGAGCGGAAGTGGAAGTAAAACGGATAATACTATTTTTTCGAATGGCAGTGTTTAACTCCTCAAAGATATCCTGAAAGAGAATTCTCTCACGGTCTTTTCTGGAAATAGATAGGTAGGAGCTGAAAAAGTCATTAAGATACTGGGAGAGAGAAACCCGAGAGAGCATATTATTTTCAATAGAATGCATAATGTCCAAAGAGCGTCCGCTGACCGTCAAAGTGATGGCAGCGTTTCGCTCGCTCTTGAATTCCGTATTTCGCATATAGCTGTTCATGATTTTATCCGCGATGGCATCGGCGTCTTCACGGGAAATAGAAGAAAATGCACTGAGGTCGGATAAAATAGTATCGAGGAGCCTTTCCTTTGTTTCACGATATTCATCAAAATATTGGAGCAAAAGCTCCTTTAAAAATCCATTCAGATTCACCGAGCCGTCCTTCTTATAAAAATCAAAGAGCTCCGCATCATTCAAAAGACGTAATCTCATCTCTTCCGGAATATATATTTTGTACTTCTCTGTCATAATTCCCACCTTCTTAAAAGAAAAATCTCCTAATTAAATCCCCCACAATGGACTTGTTAAATATCATAATAATAACGAAGATACAGTGTCTATACAATAAATTTGGGGTTGAAAATTATTTATATTCCTCAGCTTTTTATCTCCTAAAAATCGGTATATCATAAAGGCACGAAAGACACATACAGCAAACAATCATATTTGGAATTAGATCAAATGCGGGCGGTTAGTCCGGTGTGTCTTGTATAGCTTAGGATTATTCCATAAGCAAAGTAAAACAGTCGGAAAGATACCTACAGCAAAAAAATGTCATGGCGATATTTGGCTGAGATAGCCGGCGCGAGGCTAAGGTCCCGGAGCTTCCGGGGGCGTAGGATTGTTGGAGAATTGTACTCCAGGGGTTACTAAGGTCCGAGCGCTTTCGGGGGTGCAACTCCCCCTGCTGGAAGGGGCGAATACCCCTTACCTTACAAAGTATCTTGTGGCTGTTTCTTTTTAAAAGGAGGTAGGAGCAATGTTTTTAGAGGACTTAAGAAAAGAAGAGAATCTGACATATACGGAGAATGGCGCTCTTACAAACAGGAGCACAAACTCTTACTGTCTGGATCTTTTTGCCACCATTGGTGCTTTGCGAAATGCTGAGGACAATGAAATCATTTCCCGATTTATCAAGGCCTATACGGAAGATAACAATATGGCAATGAAGATTCTTTTCTTCGCAAGAGACATTCGAGGTGGCCTTGGAGAGAGAAGAGTGTTTCGGTCTATATGGAAGTGGCTTTCTCTTCATGAGGCGGAGTCTGTTCGAAAGAATATCACAAATGTTCCGGAGTACGGAAGATTTGATGACCTTCTTTCCCTTTTGGGCGGGCCTTGCGAAAAGGATATGCTTAGCTTCATAAAAGAGCAGTTGGATAAGGATCTTGCTGCCCTGAAAATCGGAGAGAGTGTTTCTTTACTCGCCAAATGGCTTCCTTCCGTGAATACCAGCAATAAAGACAGCGTTAAAACTGCCAAGAAGCTTGCGAAAGCTTTGGGATTTAGCGATACAGAGTATCGTAAAGTCCTTGTTTCACTGCGGGCGGAAATAAAGCTGATGGAGAATTATCTTCGGGAGAAGGATTACTCCTTTTCCTATGAGAAGCAGCCCTCTAAGGCTTTATATAAGTACAGACTGGCTTTTCTTAGAAATGACAGGGAAAGATACTCTGCCTTTTTAGAGAAGGCAGAAAAGAATCCATCTGTAATGAATACAGGAACCTTGACGCCCTATGATGTCGTAGCACCGATTATTAATAAAGATAAGGAGAGAGTAGCCATCTCCAAATGGGATCGTCGTTCTATGGACATCACCTGGAAGGCTCTTCCCGACTATACAGGAGCGGAAAATGCCCTTGCTGTAGTGGATGGATCCGCATCCATGTATTGGTACGGAGAATATATTCCTGCTGCAGTGGCACAGTCTTTGGGGATTTATTTTGCAGAGCACAACAAGGGCTGTTTCCATAATCATTTTATTACCTTTTCCGAAAATCCCAGACTGATAGAAGTTAAGGGAAAGGATATTGTAGAAAAACTTAGATACTGCATGAGCTTTAATGAATGTGCCAATACGGATTTACAGAGAACCTTTGATTTAATTCTGAATACAGCCATTCAAAACAAGGCAAAGCAGGAGGAAATTCCTGAAAAACTCTATATTATTTCGGACATGGAATTCGATTATTGTGCGAACCATGCGGAAATGACGAATTTTGAGTGCGCAAAAAAGAAGTTTGCAAAGTATGGCTACAAGCTTCCGCAAATTGTATTTTGGAACGTGGAAAGTAGAAACCTGCAACAGCCTGTCACGAAAAATGAGCAGGGAGTAGCCCTAGTGTCCGGTGCTTCTCCGCAAATCTTTTCCATGCTGTCCGAGGGGATTCTGGATCCCTATTCCTTTATGCTGGAAACGCTGTCTTCCGAACGCTACGAAAGGATTTGTGCGTAGAGAGAAGGAAGTAAAAAAGCGGAAATTGCTGAGATAGAACAGCATTTTCCGCTTTTTTTATTAATGGACTTTAGCCAGTATCAGAGCTGACATTTGAAAAATGTTAGCTCTGATACAAAAAACCACCCGCTATGCGGG